>CALHIO010000202.1 GCA_938030915.1 uncultured Gemmatimonadota bacterium | reverse complement strand
GATAGTCGTGGCCGAGCAGCGTCTGCCGTCCGCCGAGCAGGAAGAACGTCTGGGCGGGCGCGGTCGCGTTGGTCACGCCGCCCGCAAGCGACGCTCGAGCGCTCCATCGCCGGTCCCGATCCGCGACCGCCCACGTCATCGTCCCGTCCAGGGAGGCGAACGTCTGCTCCTCAAGGCGGCCCGCCGTGGTCGTTACGACTGCGGTGCCGGAGGCAGGCAGGGTGAACCGACTCGATACGGTCAGCGACGCGAACATCCCCTCGTCGATCGAGCGTACCGGTCGGAACTCCGAGTCGGGGCCCGATACGACATCGCGAGCGGAGATGTGTCCCTCCCATCGTGCGGTAACCGAGGTACGGCCCTCTGGCTGCCGGCGGAGTGTCAGCGAGGCGCCGCGGCGGAAGAACGGATCGAGATAGTCCTTCGCGCCCGCTGCTGCCGAGATGGTGTTCTCGAGCGGCGTTGCGCCTGGATGCCCCCCGATGTCTCCCATCTGGTCCCAGAACACGTGGATCGTGGGCCGGACTCCGGATGCCTCGGTCTGGATGGTCAGGTGCCCCGAGCCACGGTCACGCCCGAAGGCGTATCCCCCGGTCGTCCGCACCAGAACCTCTCCGGTCGGGCGCCACGACAGGCCTGCTCCGGTGAAGACACCCTCGGCGCGATTGTAGCGGGCGAAGTCCGAGACGCGCGCGAGGTGCGGGCGAAGAGGTGCCAACCCACTCATGACGTCCTGTTCGACCACCTCACGCACCTCGCGCTCGACATCCTCGAGTGCGGGCGACACGGTCAGGTCACCCTGGTCCTCCAGATCGGCGAAGAGACCACGCTCGAAGGGGAACGCGCTGCGCTGCGCCGGTGAAACGGCGCCCACGGGTGGGCCACGAAGCACGCGGTCCGGGATCTCGGCGTTGAAGTCGTACCCGCGTACGTCGAAGGTCGTCCGGATCGTACTGCCCGCCATGAAGTCGAAGAACGGGGTCTCACGGCGGATCTCGATCTCCTGCCGGTAGGGGAGCCACCACTGTCCCATCCACAACGAGTTGCTGGTCGCGATCCGGATGTAGTCGAGGTACGGATCGGCGTAGGAAACGGGCGTGAAGGAGAAGTTCATGCGGACGATGGCCGCGCGGTCTCGATCCAGAAACACCGTTCCGACGAAACCGGGTTCACCCATTCGCTTCGGTCGCACGCGAACCTCGTAGACGCGAATCTCTTCCTGTCCACTCGCATAGCTGATGCGGAGGGAGTCGGAGAGCTGATAGTCGTACACCGCCTCGCCCAGTGGGCCGAGAGGGTGAGCGACGGCCTCCACCTCGTCTCCGTCGCCGAGACGGATGAAGTCACCGAAGTCGTCCTGGACCACGGTGAGGTGGTCGAGGTGATATCGGATATTCGTCGGGAGGACCTTCTCGTCCCGGCGGCCCACGATGCGCTGCCGGGTGGTGTTCGGCTCCACGAAGTAGAGGTCGAGCGCGACCTGGTCGACCTTCACGAGGACATTCTCTGCGGCGTCCGGTCGATCCACGAAGAAGTAGACGTAGCCGCGTGCGTCGCTCGTATAGCTGCGGAAGTCGGGATCGACCGCCGTGGAGTTCCGAAGCGTCCGCGCCCGACGGACAAGCTCGAGCACTTCCGACCCGTTCCACACTTCGCTCGAGCTTTGCGCGCTGGCATGCGCGGGCAGGCTCGCGCTCGACGAAAGGCCGAGGGCCCCGAGGAAGAGGGGTGCGATACAGAGCCGAAGCGGAATCAGAGGCCGGGGAGTCACGAGGATAGGTACGCGAGCCCGGAGGACGCGGTTCCTCGGTGGCGGCGCCGAGTCGGCATGTGCTCGTTGTGAACCTTGAACGAGTGAGAGTCGTCCCAAGGATGGAACGCGTCGGAACGTCGAAGGGCCCCGTCCGGCGGACGGGGCCCTTCGCTCTGTTGCGACTCGGCGCGCGGCTTCGGCACCGGCGTATATCGTCAGCCGATCAGTTCGCGTTCCAGAACCCGGAGAGCGATTCGCCGTGAGGGCTTTCGCGAAGCTTTTCGAACGCCCGGTTCCGAATCTGCCGAATCCGCTCACGCGTCACGCCGAGCAGCGACCCGATCTCTTCCAGGGTCCGCTCCTCGCCATCGTCCAACCCGTAATACAGGTAGAGGATCTTTCGCTCGCGCTCGGTCAGGTAGCTCTCGAACATCGTCTCGAGGAACTCGCGACGCGCGATGGCTTCGACGTCCTCTTCGATGTCCGCGGCGGCCGCACCCGCGAAGCGCTCGCCGAAGCTGGCGCTGTCACGGTCACCGCGGTCGATGGGGGCGTCGAGGCTGAGCTCGGAGGCGGCGACCCGGCGCAGGGCCCGGATCGTGTCCACGGGCTCGTCCATCTCCCTTGCGATCTCGACGTCAGTCGGCTGACGGCCGAGCATCTGGGTCAACGCAGTGTTCGTCCGGGCCAGCTTGGCCAGGTTCGAATTCTGGTTGAGCGGGATGCGGACGGACCGGGTCTGCTCGGCAAGCGCCTGGAGCACGGTCTGTCGAATCCACCAGACGGCATAGGAGATGAACTTCACACCCTTGTCGGGATCGAACTTCTTGACCGCCTTGAGAAGTCCCTCGTTGCCGATACAGACGAGCTCGGCAAGACCCAGTCCACGACCCTGGTACTTCTTCACGTAGGAGATGACGAAGCGAAGGTTGGCCGTTACGAGTCGCTCGGCCGCCTCCTTGTCACCTTCCCGCGCCCGGCGAGCGAGCTCGCGCTCTTCTCTGGGATCTTGGATGAGGGGGTACTTCTCGACGTCCTGCAGGTACTGGTCGAACGAATCCAGGCCACGAGAGGAAGAAAACATTCGTTTCTACCGTTCCTCGATCTGCGGGTCGAAGAGGACTGACCGGGGTGAGAAGACCCCCCTGCCATTCCGCGTGGGAATTGGCTGGAAGGGGGGTCGTCAGCGGCCAGTACGGGATATTCAAGAGTGGAAACGAATGTGTAAATGTGTGTTTCCGCGGTCAAGGATTTTTTTTGGCCCCAATCCGGTATCGCACAACAGGTTGGCGGTATTCCGTAGAAGCCTCGGGTTTGTGCGTTTGGCCTGCGTCGCATACGAACGACCGGGGTCGAACGGGACCACTCGAGTGCGCTCAGCCGACGTGGTCCGGCACGGAGAACTCGGCTCGCAGACCCTCCGTGCTCGGACCGTCCGAGCCGAATAGCAGGAAGGGGGTTGGGCCGTCGGAAATGAGGTCGATTAGCCGATATAGCCCCTCATCGAGCAAGGCCTCGACCTCGAAGGCACCGAGGTCGATGAACGCAGCGGATCCACGGCGGCGGGACACGAAGAGAGGCGCACCCCCCCGTACGACGACCCATCCGACGAGGAACCGGCGACGTCCATGAAGCCGCCACGCGGCGGCTCGGGTGCCGCGCAGTGCGCCCCCCGGAGCGAAGAGGTCGTCGTCCTCCAGCGCGCGTACCACCCACAGTGGCATGTCGTCGACGCCGGTCCAGCGCCGAGGCCGAAGCGGTCGGAAGACGTGTCCGACGGCCAGCCATACGGCGAAGGCGAACGCTCGCAGGAGTGACGGGGTCTCGCCCAGGAGCAGGATCCACGCGACGAGGGTCGCTGCAAGCGCGGTGGGTGACACGTCGAGGGAGAGCGAGACCAGCCCGGCCACCAGGACGTCCTCCGCCAACGAGACGAGAAGAATGGATGGCGCGACACCCGCGCCGAGCCACCGGAGCACGGAGCTCCCACTCCGCATTCCATGGGCCACCGACGCGAGCGCCGCGCCGATCAGCGCACCGGCCAGTGCGACGAGGAGCGGCTGCCCGTCGAGAAGGAGCAGAGCCAGCAGGGCGCCCGAGACCGGTCGGATGATCGCGTGGAATGCGTTCCACGCCAGCGCGGCGGGCGGGAAGCGCTCCGCCGCGAACTCGAGCAGATAGAACACGCCCACGGTGATCAGGACGCTCGGCGAGTCCAGGTCCCCGAGTGCGCCGGGCAGGGGGAGCGACCACAGGCCGAGTGTCGGGGCCGCTCCGATCAGCAGCAGGGTGAGGTACAGATCGATACCCGCGGCCACTGCGAGCGGTGGCAGGATCAAGAGTTCGGGTGCGATCGGCGGCAACGGCGAGACCTCGTTTTGACACCGCAGGAGAGTAGCGTCAGGATCACGGTCCCTTCGACCCGACGCACGTGATCGGGTACGCGAGCCTGACCACAGAAAGGCTGTACATACTATGTCCGACCGCCGCCAGGAAGCGCTCGACTACCATGAGGAAGGTCGTCCAGGAAAGATCGCCATCGTGCCGACGAAATCGGTGGCCACGGCGAGAGATCTCACGCTCGCCTATTCGCCTGGTGTGGCGGAGCCGTGTCTCGAGATCGCGAAGAATCCGGACGACGTGTTTCGCTATACGGCGCGCGGCAACCTCGTCGCGGTGGTTTCGAACGGAACGGCGGTGCTGGGACTCGGCAACATCGGGCCGATGGCGTCCAAACCCGTGATGGAGGGGAAGGGGGTCCTCTTCAAGAGCTTCGCCGATATCGACGTTTTCGACCTCGAGATCGGATCAGAGAAGGCCGAGGACGTGATCCGCTTCTGTGAGCTGCTGGAGCCGACCGTCGGCGGGATCAACCTTGAAGACATTTCGGCCCCGGACTGTTTCGTGATCGAGCGGACTCTGAAGGAGCGGCTCGACATCCCCGTCTTCCATGACGATCAGCACGGGACGGCGATCATCGCGGCTGCTGCGTTGATCAACGCACTCGAAGTCACCGGAAAGGAGATCGACCGCATCCAGGTCGTCTTCAGTGGGGCGGGAGCTTCCGCATTATCGACGGCCGAGCACTTCCAACGTCTCGGCGTGCCGAAGGACAACATCCTGATCGTGGACTCGAAGGGGGTGATCTACGAGGGTCGTGAAGAGGGGATGAACGAATACAAGCAGCCCTTCGCCGCACAGACGGACCGGCGTACGCTCGCCGATGCCTTCGAGGGTGCCGATGTCTTCGTAGGACTCTCGGTCAAGGGCCTCGTCACCCAGGAGATGGTGAAGTCGATGGCCGCCGACCCCATCATCTTCGCACTCGCGAACCCGGACCCCGAGATCCTTCCAGAGGAGGTTGCTGCGGTCCGGGACGACGCGATCATGGCGACGGGACGCTCCGACTACCCGAATCAGGTCAACAATGTCCTCGGCTTTCCCTTCATCTTCCGCGGGGCACTGGATGTCCGTGCTAAGGGCATCAACGCAGACATGATGCTCGCTGCAACTCGGGCGCTTGCGGAGCTGGCGCGCGAACAGGTGCCGGAGTCCGTAAAGGGTGCGTACGAGGGCACGGACATTTCGTACGGCCGCGAGTACCTCATCCCGAAGCCGTTCGATCGGCGGGTCCTGTATCACGTAGCCCCGGCGGTAGCCGAGGCGGCCATGCAGTCCGGGGTCGCCCGCATCGTTGTCGATCTGGGCGAGTACCGAGATCGACTGCGTGCGAAGCTGGGGCCGGGCTACGAGGTGATGCGCGACATGCGGGACCGCGCACGGACCCGCAAGGCTCGGGTCGTGTTTCCGGAGGGGCACAACGACACGATCATTCGCGCCGCAGGTCAGCTGGTCGCGGACGGTATCTGTCAGCCCGTCCTCCTCGGGCGTGCCCCGCGGATCGCGGAGAAGTCCCAGGCACTCGGCGTCGACCTGAGCGGAGTCGAGATCATCTATGCGGCCGACCTGGGCGAGGATCGACACCGGTACGCCGACCAGCTTTTCGAGAAGCGAGCCCGCAAGGGACTCACGCTCTCGGAGGCGCAGTGGAATCTGTTCAAGCCGATCTACTTCGCAGCGAGCATGCTCGAGAACGGTGAGGTCGACGCGCTCGTGTCGGGGATCGAGGCGAACTATGCCGAGGCGCTCCGCCCGTGCCTGCACGTGATCGGACCCCGTCCGGGAGGGACGGGACGGGTCGCCGGCCTCTACATGCTCGCGTTCCCGAACCGGGAACTGCTCTTCTTCGCCGACACGACCGTGAACATCGCGCCCGACGCGCGCGGTCTGGCGGAGATCGCCGTGCAGACGGCCGAATTCGTCCGGGATCTGGGTATCACACCACGTGTGGCGATGGTGACCTTTTCGAACTTCGGATCGGCCGTCCACGACGAGTCTCGGCGTGTGGCCGCCGCGGTGGACATGGTTCGTACGATGGATCCAGATCTCGAGATCGACGGTGAGATGCAGGCAGATACGGCTGTCGACTTCCTCAAGTTGACGAAGACGTATCCGTTCGCGCGCCTCACGGGTCCGGCGAACGTGCTCGTCTTTTCCCGGCTGTCTGCGGCCAACGCCGCCTACAAGCTCCTCGACGAACTCGGCGGCGCAGATGTGATCGGCCCCGTTCTGCTGGGCATGGCCAAGCCGGTGCACCTTCTGCAGCGAGGGTCGTCGCTGGGTAACGTGATGAACCTCGCGACCGTCGCGTCCGTGGATTGGCAGGCTCGAAACCGGTAATCCCTCGGCCGCGACGCCGTCCCCTCACTCTACCCCTGGCGGCGCTCCTCGCGAAGCACCCAGAAGAATGCCCCGGCGAAGGAGAAGAGCACCGTGGCGACGAGCATGAGAGTCGCCACGAGGCCGAAACCTCTGCCGCTCAGACCTCCGAGCGCGATGTCCCACAGGAGCGGTCCGGTGATGACCGTCGCCGCGCCGAAATTCCCCGTTGCCCGGTCCCGGAGCGATCCGTCATGTCGGAAGGGGACCGCGATCGCCGCGACCAGGGGGGCGACGACCCACACCGACCTGCTCTGCCCATCCACCATGTGGGCGATCAGGCCCCACGCGGCAACGGTCTGACCCAGAATCTGAGCCGCGATCGCACCCATCAGCCTTCCGTTCGGAACTGCCAATCGGCCTCCTCGGAGACGTCGGGTGTGACTCGGATACGTTCGTGTGCGAATTGAGGGAACGGTAGAAGAGTGACACGGGTCCGTGGAAGGGTGGTGTTTAGGGGCGGACCATCCTAACGTGGCCGGAGATGAACGGATCTACTCCCGCCTCCGGACATTCTGACGAGCCCGAAACGCTCGCGCTCGAAGCACTTACGGATGCTCTTGGACAGGATTTCGAGATCGTCCGTAAGCTCGGTAAGGGCTCCATGGCGTCCGTCTATCTGGCGCGTGAGAAGGCGCTCGGGCGTCTGGTCGCGGTGAAGGTTCTTCTGCCCGGTCGCGCCACTGAAGAGACGGCGCGTCGTCGGTTTGAACGGGAGGCCAGGGCCGCTGCGTCCCTCGTTCATCCGAACGTGGTGCAGGTGTATCGGTTCGGGCGCCTGGCTGACGAGACGCCCTACCTCGTGATGCGCTTCGTCAAGGGGCGCACGATGGAGGAGCGCCTCAAGGCCGAGGGCCGACTCCCGGCGGAGCTTGCGACGCAGGTGCTCCGTGATGTGACGTCGGCTCTGGCGACGGCGCATCAGCACGGCATCGTGCACAGGGACGTTCGTCCTGCGAATGTCCTCTGGGACGAGGAACAGAACTCCGCGCATCTGACCGACTTCGGTATCGCGGCGTTGATCACGACCGGTGGCGATGATGCCACGCGGCTGACGAAGACGGGTCAGATGCTTGGCGACCCTCGCTATCTCAGCCCCGAGCAGCTTCTCGACCAGGATCTGACCGAACTCGTGGACATGTATGCCGTCGGCGTGATGGGCTACGAGCTCTTCACGGGAGAGGGTCCCTACGACGCAAAGACGAACACCCAGTGGATCACGGCGCACCTGTCGGCAGACCCCAAGGATCTGCGGCAGAGTCGTCCCGACGCCGACGCGGCGGTGGCCGATTTGTTGCGTCGTTGCCTGAACCGTGAGCCGAACCACCGGCCCAGCGCCGCGGATGCGGCGCGCATCTTGAGTGGGAACGGCGTCTCCGGGCTCGGGCAAGCAGCTGCCGCCGGAAGCGGCGGCATGGAGGAAGCGGCGGATCTGCAGCAGCTCATCAAGCGACGAGTGCCGCAGATCGTGATCGTCACGGCCACCGTTGCCGTGGGTCTCATCGGATTCGTCTCGAGTCTGATCGAAGGGGAGATCCTGGCGCCGATCGCCATGCAGCTCACCCTGCCGTTCGCGGCGTGTGGCGTGGCGGCCTCGACCGTGGTCGCGTGGTTCCACGGCGAGAGGGGGAAGCAGGAGGCCAGCGTTCTGGAGTGGATGCTTCTCAGCGTGATCGCGGTGATCTGGGTCTCGGTCAGCGCGTGGATCGTGCTGGGACAGGGCTGACGCCTCGGTGTGATCGAGGGCGCGCTCCACCCGCGCAGCGATTAGCTTCGAACGCTCCCTCAGCACAGTCGTTCCCTCTTGAATCCTTCCGACATGCGTATCCCAGTGTCGCGTACGTCATCTGCGTTCGCCCTCGCCCTCCTTCTCGCGTCCGCCCCGGTTGCCGCTCAGGCGCCGGCCCATGTCCCGGACGACGCCCCCGCGCGTTACCACCCACTGCCCACGCTCCGTGAACAGGCGGTGGAGCAGCAGGAATGGCTGCGGCTGCGGCTCACTCGGGTTCTGCCCGAACTCATGGCCGAGTACGACGTCGACATGTGGATTCTGTCGATGCGGGAGTACGGAGAAGACCCGGTGTTTCGTGCCATCGCGGCGCCTACGACGTTTGCCGCCCGTCGCCGTTCGATCTACGTCTTCACCCGTCAGGAGGACGGCTCCGTCGAACGCCTCGCGCTAGGGGGTACGAGCCAGGGGGGGATGTTCGAGGCCTTCCGATCGACGCGCCCTGCGCCGACCCAGCCGACTGCGGAACTGGTCGGTAACGAACAATGGAATCTGCTGCGGGAGATGGTCGAGGACCGCGACCCGGGTAACATCGTGCTCAACATCGATCCGGTGTGGGCGTTCTCCGACGGCCTGGGCGCTGGAGAGGCCGAGGCTCTTCTCGAGGCACTCGGCGACGACTATGCGAGTCGGGTAAAGCGCGAGCCCCGACTGGCGATGAACTACATCTCGCTTCGACTGCCGGAGATGATGCCCCGCTACCGGAAGATCGAAGAGAGCGTGCACGCCCTGATCTCCGAGGCATTCTCGAACTCGGTGATTACCCCGGGGGTGACAACGACCGAGGACGTGGTGTGGTGGATGCGCCAGAAGCTGCGCGACCTCGGGTATACCACGTGGTTCCAGACGTCGGTGGACGTGCAGCGAGCAGGCGAGAGGCCCGAGGACGGGCCGGTCGTGATCCAGCCCGGTGACCTTCTTTGGACGGATTTCGGTGTGGTCGCGATGAACCTGCACACGGATACGCAGCACCTGGGGTACGTGCTTCGTGACGGTGAAACGGATGCGCCGGACGGACTGAAACAGTGCCTCGCCAACTCCAACCGTCTCCAGGACATCCTCCTCGAGCACATGGAGCCGGGACTGACAGGCAACGAGGTCCTCGCGAACACACTGGCTCAGATGCAGGCCGAAGGGATCAACGGGACCGTCTACACCCACCCGATCGGAGATCACGGTCATGGCGCGGGCCCGCTGATCGGTCGCTGGGATGCGCAGGAGGGTGTCCCGGTGCGCGGAGACGCGATCATGCTCCCCAACGTGTGGCACTCGATCGAGCTGCAGGCGACGACACCCATTCCGGAGTGGGGTGGAAAGTCGGCGTCGTGCAGACAGGAGGAAGAGGCGTACCTGGATGAGGACGGTGACCGGCACTGGGTCTACCGGCGTCAGAGCCGCCTTCATCTCGTCTGGTAGGCTGACCCGAAAACGCCTGGCCTGACGAGGAGAACGAAATGAGCGGGGAGGGTCGGGCCGAAGAGGATACCGAGCGCGAACAGACGTCGAAGGGCTTCGATCGCTCGATCGTCGAGGGCCCGATCCGGGGCGCGGTGTGGAAGCTGGCGTGGCCCACCATGCTCCAGAACATCATCGGGGGGCTTCAGGGCCTCGTCGACCACGCGATGGTGGGGAATTACGTCGGGTACGTGGGCAACGCGGCGATCGGCGTGTCCTGGCAGATCTTCCTCGTCGTCATCGTCTTCATCTCCTCGCTCTTCACGGGCATGGGTGTCCTCGTCGCGCGCTTCACCGGCGCCGACGAGCCCGACAAGGTCAACCGGACGGTGTATCAGGCGTTCCTGACGGCGCTGATGATGGTCGCGTTCGTCCTGGCACCGATCGGGTGGGTGCTCTCACCCATGCTGCTCGATCTGGTGAATGCGACGGCAGAGGTGCAGGCCGAGGCGCTGCCGTATCTGCGCACGATGTTCGTCTTCTCGTTCGGGATGCTGCTCTTCTTCATGTTTTCGGGCGCGCTGCGCTCGGCGGGCGACGCGCAGACGCCCATGCGTCTCGGGATTGCGATGACGCTGCTCAACATCGCGCTGAACGTGATTCTGATCCGCGGGTTGGGTCCGATTCCCGCATTCGGGACGCTCGGCGCCGCCATGGGGACCGTGATCGCGGGTGGCGTCGTTTCGGTGTACGCGCTGGCGAACCTTTTCGCCGGGCGATGGGTCGTGGCATTTCATCGGGGCATGCGGTGGCGTCCGGACTGGGGCATCATCCGCGAGCTCTTCCGATTCGGTTTGCCGACCGGGATTCAGGGTGTCGCGATGAACGTGGGCGGTGTCCTGCTCCTCTCGTTCATCGGCTCACTCGCGGCGAGTGCCCAGGCACAGGCCGCGTACGTGGTGAGCTACACGCAGCTCTTTTCCTTCATCACATGGACGTCGGTCGGCATCATGGGCGCGACCGCCGCCGTGGCGGGGCAGAACCTCGGCGCGGGCAAGCCGGAGCGGACCGCGAAGTCGGTGAACGTCGCCGCCGGCTTCGGCGTGTCACTCGCTGCGGGCATCGGTCTCGCCTTCCTGATTCTGCCGGACCAGCTGCTCGGCATCTTCGGCATGAATGATCCAGTCGTGTCTGAGCTGGCCGTCGAGCTGCTGCGGTATCTGGCCGTATCTGGCCTCTTCATCACCGTGGCGCTGGCGTACACCGGAGGTCTGCAGGGAACGGGTGATACGAAGAGTCCGATGTATATATCGATCGTTTCTCAGATCATCATTCCGCTGGGAATGTGCTGGGCGATCAGCACGTTCTCGACGCTCGATCCGCATGAGATCTGGCTCGCGATCGTCATTGGTCACTTCTCACGCGCGTCGCTGAGCATCGTGGCCTTCCGACGCGGTCACTGGCGCGACATCCGTGTCGACATCGGTGGGGCGACTTCGGCCTGATTCCACGCCGCACCGCACCTCGCGGCGGCACGATTCGCCCCCCATTATGCCCCTCCCTGATTACCGTGAACGGGACCCCGGGCGCACCGATGGCGAAGCAATACTGGCTGATGAAGTCCGAGCCGTACGTCTACTCGATCGACGATCTCGAGAAGGATGGGTCGACGTGCTGGGAAGGTGTACGTAACTACAAGGCGCGCAACAACATGCGCGACATGAAGACGGGTGACGATGTCCTCTACTACCACTCCACTGCGAAGCCGCCCGGTGTCGTCGGGATCGCGCGCGTGTGCAAGGAGGCGTATCCGGACCACTACGCGTTCGACAAGAAGCACAAGTACTTCGACGCCAAGTCGGATCCGGACAATCCGCGCTGGTACATGGTCGACATCGAGTTCGTCTCGAAGATCGACGACGTCGAGGAGCCACTCTCCCTGAACGACATCAAGGCGGACGAGAAACTCTCGGATATGGAGTTGGTCCGGTACGGGCGCCTCTCCGTTCAGTCGGTGAAGAAGGCCGAGTTCGATCGAGTGAAGAAGCTGGCGGGGCTCTGAGCCTCCACCACTGACCGCCGACCCGTGGCGCGGGTCACGAAGAAAGTGCCAAGGACCAAGGGATGACGAATCGAACCACATTGCTGATCGCCGCTGCAGCCGCGCTGCTCGCTGCGCCTCCCGTGGAGGCCCAGCGCCTCGCCGACAGTGACCCGGTCCTTCAGAGGATCTGGGACGAAGGAATGAACAATTCCCACTTCGCGGACCTCGCTCAGGTGCTCCTGGACGAGATCGGACCGCGCCTCACCGGTTCGCCTCAGATGGAGCGTGCCCAGGAGTGGGTGGTCGAGACGATGCGATCGTGGGGGGTGCAGGCGGACCTCGAGCAATACGGAACGTGGGAGGGTTGGGACCGCGGCGTGAGCCACGTCGATCTCGTATCGCCGCGTGTTCGGTCCCTCGAGGGACGGATCCTGGCATGGAGCCCGGGCACGGGCGGACGTCCGGTCGAGGGCAGCGTCACCTATCTGCCGGAGATCGACGTTCCCGGGGACTGGGAGCGCTTCCTGGGTACGGTGTCGGGCAAGTGGGTCATGATGTCCTTCCCAGAGCCGACGTGCCGGGCGAGCGAACAGTGGGAGGAGTTCGCGATGGACGGCTCGATGGAGCGCATGGTGGACGAGCGCACGATCGGGCAGCGCCGCTGGAACGCGAGCCTCGCGAATACGGGCTCGCAGGATGGTCGGCGCCGTGACCTGCACCATCAGCTCGAGGAGGCCGGTGCCGCAGGAATCATCACCTCTCAGTGGCCCGGCTCCTTCGGGACGACCCGTGTCTTCAACGCGTACAACCGGGAGACGCCCACCTTCGAGCTCGGCTGTGAGGATTACGGTCTCGTGCATCGGCTCGTGGCGAACGGCCAGGACCCGATCCTGCGACTCACCGCCGAGGCCGAGAATCGGGGTGAGGTCCCGGTCTTCAACGTCATCGGGGAGATTCCGGGAACGGAGTGGCCGGATCAGTACGTCATGCTGTCCGCCCACTTCGACTCGTGGGAGGGTGGATCCGGCGCGACCGACAACGGCTCCGGCTCCGTGCTGATGATGGAGACGATGCGCATCCTCCAGGAGGCGTATCCGAATCCGAAGCGGACCATCCTCATCGGACTCTGGAACGGTGAGGAGCAGGGCCTGAATGGTTCGCGCGCGTACACCGAGGACCATCCGGAGGTGGTCGAGGGGCTGCAGGCGCTCTGGAACCAGGACAATGGGACGGGCCGGATCGTGCGGCTGTCCACACAGGGACTGGTCGGGGCGGTTCCTTCGGTCGCCCGCTGGATGTCCCAGGTGCCGTTCGAGGTCGGGCAGCACGTCGAACTCGATCTCCCTGGAATCCCCGGGGGAGGCGGGTCGGATTATGCGTCGTTCGTCTGCCACGGAGCGCCGGGCTTCAGTCTCGGAGCGCTTTCCTGGGACTACGGATCGCACACGTGGCATACGCATCGCGACACGTACGACAAGCTGGTCTTCGACGATCTGAAGAACAACGCGGTGCTGACTGCCTCGCTCACATATCTGGCGGCCGAGGATCCCGAATTCGTCGACCGCACACGCCGGACCGTCATCCCGGGGCGAAACGGGCAGCCCGGGCAGTGGCCGACATGCACGCCTGCGACTCGGCGCTCGTCCGACAGCCCGAGGATGCAGTAGAACCACAACTCCTGGTGAGTCTGGCGCGGTATCCGCGATAGAGTCGCCTCCGTTTTGCATTCAACCGCAGCAAACATGAGCTCAGTCGTTCAGAATTACGTCGGGGGAGGATGGCGCACCGCGTCATCGACAGAGACGCTCTCAATCAGGAATCCGGCCTCCGGAAGTGAGATCGGGCAGGTTCCCCTCTCGAACGCCGCGGACGTGGACGCGGCCGTGCAGGCCGCGAAGGCGGCGTTCCCGTCGTGGCGGGCGACCCCGTCTCCGGTTCGAGCACGCATCCTCTTCCGCCTGAAGGCGTTGCTCGAGGAGCACAAGGAGGATCTCGCCATCCAGTTGACGAAGGAGCACGGCAAGATTCTCGCGGAGACCCGGGGCGAGGTGCAGCGGGGCATCGAGAACGTCGAGCACGCCTGCGGCATCCCGACGCTCATGATGGGCGACACCGTCGAGGAGATCTCCTCGGGGATCGACTCGGCATCGTGGCGACAGCCGCTCGGTGTCTTCGGCATCATCACGCCGTACAACTTCCCGGTCATGATCCCGCTCTGGTTCTGGCCCTACGCGGTCGCGACCGGCAACACGGTCGTGCTCAAGCCGAGTGAGCAGGATCCGCTCACGCATCAGAAGATCGTCGATCTCGCCCGTGAGGCCGGATTACCGGACGGGGTGCTGAACGTCGTCCACGGTGGAAGGGAAGTCGTGGAGACGATCTGCGATCATCCGGACATCGTTGGCGTCTCGTTCGTGGGCTCGAGCGACGTCGCGAAGATCGTCTATACCCGGGCGTCCGCCGCCGGAAAGCGAGTCCAGACGCTCGGGGGGGCGAAGAACTTCCTGATCGTGCTGCCGGACGCGGACATGGACGCGACCCTGGACGCGTGTGCGGGTTCGATCTTCGGGTCGAGCGGGCAGCGTTGCCTCGCGGGGAGCGTCGTGGTGGGGGTCGGGGACGCCCACCACCAGATCCGCGACCGGATCCTCGATTACGCCTCGTCGATCAGAATCGGAGACGGTCTGGATGCGGCCACCCAGATGGGCCCGGTCATCTCCGGGGCTCATCGGGATCGAGTGAAGTCGTTCATCGATCAGGGCGTGGCAGACGGCGCGACTCTCTCGCTCGACGGACGGGGAGCGATGGTCGAGGGACTCGAGGACGGCTACTGGGTCGGTCCGACCGTGTTCGAGGACGTCACTCCGGACATGTCGATCGGAAGTGAGGAGGTCTTCGGACCGGTCGCGAGCATCAACCGCGCCGACAGTGTCGAGGACGCGATCGCCATGATGCATCAGAACCGGTACGGCAACGCCTGCTCCCTCTTCACGACGAGCGGCCACGCCGCGCGTGAGTTTCGTTATCAGGCGGGGATCAGCATGATCGGGATCAACATCGGTGTCGCCGCACCGATGGCGTTCTTCCCCTTCGGCGGTTCGAGGCAGTCGTTCTTCGGCGACCTCAAGGCCGCGGGGAAGGACGGGATCTCGTTCTTCACCGACCAGCGGGTCGTGATCTCTCGCTGGTCCGCGGTGAAGGCCGATCCGCACAACCTGCCGAAGTCCGGCTGACCGCCCGGCAGACACCGACACGATGAACTCAACCGAACAATCACGATGACCGCACCATCACTCGCACCGGGCGTGACCAGCGCCGAGACGATCCACGGGCGAGACGAGTTCCTGCTCCCCGGGATGCTCCATCTCTACGACAAGCCGCTCGTCCTCGTCGAGGGAGAAGGCGTACGGGTCAAGGATCCCGAGGGACACGAGTACCTCGATCTCTTCGCAGGGATTCTGACGACGTCGGTCGGGCACCGTAACCCACGGGTCGTCGATGCGACGATCGCCCAGATGCAGAAGATCGGTCACATCTCGACGCTGTACGAAAACGAGATTCACATCGAGGCTGCGCGGAAGATCGCCGACATC
>CALHIO010000201.1 GCA_938030915.1 uncultured Gemmatimonadota bacterium | reverse complement strand
TCGCCGAGGAGATCGGGGCCCTCGTACCCGAGGCACGGACCGGCGTCGCGCACGGACAGATGGGCGCAGGTGAGCTCGACGAGGTCATGCGCGCGTTCGTCGACGGGGAAGTGGACATCCTGGTCTGCTCCTCCATCATCGAGAACGGTCTCGACGTACCCAACGCCAACACCCTGATCGTCGACAGAGCCGATCGGTTCGGCCTCTCGCAGCTCTATCAGATCCGGGGGCGCGTCGGTCGATCCGACCGCCGTGCGTACTGCTACCTCCTCGTACCGAACGACGTGAGCGAGGACGCCGAGCGGCGACTGCGCGTGCTGGAGCACTACACGGACCTCGGAGCCGGATACTCGGTGGCCATGCGCGACCTCGAGCTGCGTGGGGCCGGAAACCTGCTCGGGGCCGACCAGTCGGGATTCGCCAGCCAGATCGGGCTGGATGCGTACATGCGCCTGCTGAAGAAGACGGTCGAACGGATCGAGAAGGGGGAGGACGCCGTCGAGTGGCCGATACCGGACGTCACGGTGTCTGGCGCAGCCTTCCTTCCGGACGAGTACGTTCCCGATTCACATCAAAAGCTCCATCTTTACCGGCGTCTCTCGAAGGCGGACACACGGACCGCGATCGAGGCATTGCGTGAAGAGGTAGCTGACCGGTACGGGAGGCTGCCCGGAGAGGTCGAACGACTTCTGGACGTGGCCGCGATCCGGGCGTTGGGCAAGCTCCTGGGATTGGAGCGAGCCATCGTTCGGGACGACTGGGCGCGTCTCTCGTTCAGGGAGGGAGTCGTGCCGAAAATGGCCGCCCTGGAGGGGCCTCTGAGACAAAGACAGGCCAGTATGGACGTCCTCCGGGTACATCCACTGTCCATGAAGATCACCCGTCAGGGACTCGAGCCGATGATCGAGACCGTTCTGGTCACGCTTTCGGCCTTGCGTTCCGCTCGGAGCAGCGCGGCCTGACGGCCGCGCAGACATGCAGAACCGGAATCATCGATGAACAGCAAAACATTCTCGATCCTCGCACTCGGGCTGCTCGCTGCAGCGTGCGGGGACGAACGAACCAACGACGGGCTCGTCGCCCGTGTCGACGACTACACCTTCTCCGTAGACGACGCCGTCGATCTGCTCGTCGACGAGGAGCGTCTCGCGGCGGATGCTGGAGTCGTCGAGGCCCTCGCCGACCTGTGGGTCAACTACACGCTCCTGGCCGAAGCCACGGCGACCGACTCCACCTACGGGATGCTCGACTTCGAGCCGATGGTGCTCCGCCAGACACACCAGGTGATGGTGTTCCAGCTTCGCGACTCGGTGATCCAGGTCGACACGTTCGTGACCGAGGATGAGCTGAGGCAGCGTTACGAGGCGGAGGAGCCTGCCGTCGAGCTTCGAGCGCGACACATCATGTTCCAACTGCCGATCGGCGTGACGCCGGCGCAGCGGGACAGCGTGGCGGGTGCGCTGTCTGCCGTCCGGGACCGCGTCCTCGCTGGGGAGAGCTTCGAACTCCTCGCCCAGCAGCTCAGCCAGGACCCGGGGACGGCGTTCAATGGCGGAGACCTCGGCCCCTTCGGTCGTGGCGACATGGTCGCACCCTTCGAAGAGGCCGTGCTCGCGCTTCGACCCGGCGAGGTCAGTGACGTCGTCGAGACGCCGATGGGCCTGCACGTCATCCGGCTCGACGAGCGGCGCGTGCGCGGCTTCGAAGAATCGGCCCCGCTGTACCGACGCCAGGTTCAGAGCCGCATGATTCAGGAAGCCGAGTCGGTCTTCGTCGCAGGGCTGTACGACCGGGCTGCACCGGAGATCAACCAGGGTGCGGCCGAGATCGTGCGGGAACTGGCCGAAAACCCGGGAGCCTCCTTCTCGGGTCGTGCCGCTCGACGGGCCGTCATCGAGTGGGAGGGCGGCTCCGTCACGGTGGCCGACCTTCGGACACTGGTGCGGCTGGAGGCCCCCACCCTGCCGATGCAGCTGTCCGACAGCGACGACGACCAGCTGAACGAGTTCCTGCGCAGCCTCGCCCGCCGTGAACTGCTGATCCGCGCCGCCGAGTCGGAAGGGCTTCGCCCCGAGCGCGACTCGATCGACGCCATGATCGAGGAGGCCGGTAGCCAGCTGCGAACCGCTGCCCGCGTCCTCGGATTCTTCGATCTCGATCGGGCGCCCGGCGAAGCCCTCGAGGTCGCCGTGGCGCGAGCCGTCGAGGCGGCACTTGTCGACAACCTTTCGGGTGCGACCCAGGTCGTACCGCTGGGATTGGTCGGCTTCCAGCTCCGAGACGGTCGATCGACCGGGATCTTCGATACCGGTCTCGGGCAGGTCGTGCTCGACGTCGCTCGGATTCGAGCCGCTCGACAGCTTTCGCCGGTCGAAGACGCACTCGCCACTCCCACCGTACCGGACTCGGCAGGTCGGTAGCAGGAACCCCCGGAATCTGGCGGTTTACGAGACTAAATGATGAAGCGCAGCATTCTGATCGGCGTAGGGCTCATGCTCGCCCCGGGCGCACTCCAGGCGCAGCTCGAGGATCTGGACGTCGTGGACCGGCTCGTCGCCATCGTCGGCGACTCCGCGATCGTGCAGACGCAGGTGCAGGAGGAGATCCAGCGTATGCAGCTGGGCGGAGCTCCCGTGCCCGCTCCCGGCACGGCGGAATACGACGCGCTCTTCCAGCAGGTCCTGAACCGATTCGTGGATCGTCTGCTGGTTCTTCAAGCGGCTGCGCGAGATTCGCTGCTTCGGGTCGACGACGAGACCATCAACGAGCGGGTGACCGAGCAGATCACCCAGCTCACGTCACAGTTCGGCGGTCAGGCTCAGCTTCAGGAGGCACTCTCCGCCGAGGCGCTGACGCTGGCCGAGTACCGCGAGATCCTGAGAAACGATCAGAGAGTTCGGCAGATCGAACAGCTCTTCTACCAGTCTCGGCTCCGGGATGCGCCACCCGCCGAGGTGACCGAGGACGAGTTGCTGGAGCGCTTCCAGGAGGCTCGGGGACAGCTACAGCAACGCCCGAAGCTGATGACGATCCGCCAGGTTGTGATCCAGCCCTCGGCAACCGATGCGGCCGTGGACTCCGCTCGTGCTCGTGCGGAAGGACTACTCGAGAGGATCACCGCCGGCGAAGACTTCGCCGAATTGGCCCGCGAGTTCAGTGGGGACCCGGGCTCGGCGGCACTCGGCGGAGATCTGGGATGGTTCAGGCGTGGTCGCATGGTTCGTGAGTTCGAAGAGGCAGCCTTCAGTCTTGCCGACGGTCAGGTGAGTGACGTGGTCCAGAGCGACTTCGGCTTCCACATCATCAAAGTCGAACGCATGCGGCCCGGTGAACGGAATGCCCGCCACATCCTGATCGTTCCGGAAAAGACCGGTGAGGATCTGTCGACGGCGCGTGAAGTCGCGATGCAGATCCGTCAGCAAGCGGAGGCCGGCGCGTCGATGAGGGAGCTGTACGACGAGTATTCCGACCCCGCCGCGCCCGACTCCATCACCTTCGCATTCGAACAGCTATCCGAGCTTCCCCCGGCGTACAGCTTGCTGCGCACGGCGAGTGCCGGCGAATTCGTGGGCCCCTTGGAGTACGAGGTCGGCCCCGGGGAAGCGCGCCTGGCGGTCATCTCGGTGACCGAGGTTCGCGAGGCCGGTGCCTACACGTTCGAGGACCTCAGAGGGCAGCTCGCTGCGCAGCTCCAGCAGGAGCGTCAGATCGAGCGCATCATCGAAGAGCTCCGAGCGCTCACGTACATCGACATCCGCATGTAGGTGGCCGTCCGCCTCGCACTCACGCCGGGAGACCCCCGCGGGATCGGACCCGAAGTCGGGCTTCGCGGTCTCGACCGCATCCGGAACGCGTTCCCCGATCTCGACGTCGTCGTCTTCGGTCCGGACGGTCTGGCATCCGATGCGTTTCTGCAACACGTGCAGGAACAAGGACTGAGTCGCCCGGACGACGGTGCCTGGGCCGGCGAGATCGCCGGGGCGTCGATCGAACGGGCTGTCGAGGCTGCGCTCCGAGGGGACGTGCACGGGATCGTGACCGCGCCACTGCACAAACCATCCCTTCATGCGAGCGGACGGATCGTTCCGGGCCAGACCGAGATGCTCGCCCAGCTGGCCGGTGTCCGTCGGGTCGGCATGCTGATGGCAGCCGAGCGAACTCGCCTCGACGCTCCCTTGCGCGTCCTGCTTGGCACGACGCACCTGCCCCTTCGGGAGGTGCCCGCGGCACTGACCACCGAAGTACTCGTCGATCAGACGATACTCCTGCGCGACGCTCTCACGTCGGATTGGGGGTTCCCGGCGCCGCGGATCGGGATCTGCGCGCTGAACCCTCACGCGTCGGACGGGGGGCTTTTCGGGGATGAAGAGGAACGCATCTTCCGCCCGGCGCTGGAGGCACTCCAGACTGCCGGCGTCGACGCGACCGGCCCCCTGCCCGCCGACACCGTCTTCAGCCGAGCGCTCACCGGCGAGTTCGACGCGATCGTGGCGCCCTACCACGACGTGGGGATGGCAGCCTTCAAGACCGTCTCCTTCGGTACCGGCGTGAACGTGACCCTCGGACTGCCCTTTGTTCGGACGTCTCCCGACCATGGCACCGCCTTCGATATCGCGGGCACCGGAGTCGCGGATGACACCTCGATGATCGAGGCCCTCTCGCTGGCTCACCGTCTCGCCAACATACGCTTTGACACCCCTTCCGCCGATGTCTAACCTTGTCTCCCGGAGCAAGGTTTCGCCCCGCGTCCACCTGGTCCGGTGATCAAACTCACTCACGTATCGAAAGAGTATCCGAAGCGCGGGTACGCCCTCCACGACGTCTCCTTCCATCTCGGAAAGGGTGAGTTCGCCTTCCTGACCGGGCATTCCGGATCAGGCAAGTCGACGACGATGCGGCTGATCCACATGGCCGACCGCCCCACCGACGGAGAGGTCCGGGTCAGTGGATTCTCGTCCGCGACCGTGACCGAGCGAGATCTGTGGAAGGTTCGGCGGCGCGTAGGGATGGTCTTCCAGGATTTCCGGCTTCTCCCCGGTCGTTCCACGCTCGAAAACGTCTCGTTCGCGCTCGAGGTCACGGGAACGCCGCAGAAGGCGATCCAGGCCAAGGCCAACCGGCTGCTCACCCAGGTCGGTCTCGCGACGAAGGCCGGTGCACGGGTCGAAGAACTCTCGGGCGGTGAGCGCCAGCGGGTCGCCATCGCCCGTTCGCTGGTGAACGATCCCTATGTCCTCCTCGCGGACGAGCCGACCGGGAACCTCGACGAACGGGCCACCCGTGGCATCATGGAGCTCTTCTGGGACCTCAACGCCAAGGGCATGGCGGTCTTGATGGCGACCCACGACATGGAGCTCATTCGCCGCCACCCGCATGCACGCCTCTTCGAACTCGACCAGGGCAAGCTCGTGTACGACTCGGCCGCCACCGATTCGGTGACCGCTTGATGTATGCCATCCGCGAGGCGTTGGCGGCCTTCCGGCGCGCACCAGTCCTCACGGGGCTGTCCGCAGGCATGGTTGGCCTGGCTCTCTTCGTCGTCGGGCTCTTCTCGCTCGCCACCTACAACCTCCGGATCGCGCTTTCCGCGATCGAGGAGCGTGTCGAGGTCGTCGTCTACCTGCGCGACGATGCCCGTCAGAGCGAGATCGACACCCTCCTCGTCGAGCTGGCGGCCTTCGACGAAGTATCCAGAGTCACCTACGTCTCGAAGCGTGATGCCCTCGAGCGCGCCCAGCGGGAGCTTCCCGAGTTTGGACAGCTCTTTCTGGAGTCGGAGGTGAATCCCCTCCCCCAGTCGCTCGAGGTGGAACTGAGGCCCGGGAACCGGACGCCCGATGTCGTCGAGCGTGTCTCCGACGCTGCGCGCGGCTACCCGTTCGTGGAGGATGCCCTATACGGCGAAGAATGGGTCGACCGCCTCTTCGCGCTTCGGAGAATCGGGTTCGCGAGCACAGCTGTACTGGGAACCGCCTTCGCGATGGTGGCGGCCCTGATCATCGGAACGGCACTGCGCATCGCGATCTTCGCACGTCGAGACGAGATCTACATCATGCGGCTGGTGGGAGCCCGAAACGGCTTCATTCGACGTCCGTTCCTCCTCGAGGGAGCCCTCGCAGGGCTCGCGGGGGCCGTGCTGGCCGTCGTGCTCACGTACGCCACCTACCGTGGTGTCTATGCCTATCTCTTCGAGGTCGCGTGGATCCCGGGAAGCTGGATCGGGATCGGCCTGCTGACCGGCGCCCTGTTTGGCGCCGCGTCCAGCGCGATCGCCATCCGACGCCACCTGAGGGAAGTGTAATGAAGAGGGCCTCGCTCCTCGCCCTCGCTCTGGTCACGCTCATCGTCCCTTCCTCGGTCTTCGCGCAGGACCGGGACATCAACCGGGAAATTCTGCAGAGTCAGCGCCGCCTCGAGCAGATCCGAGAGGAGAGGAATCGGCTCCAGCGGGATCTAGGCGACGTCAGGAATCGCGTACGAGACGCGGCGGCAGAACTCGCCAATGTCGAGCAGCGACTCAGCGCCACCCGCTCCGTCCTCGCTGAAGTCGAGTTCCAGTCGGAGGCGACCGCGGACCAGGTCGGCCAGACGACGCGCGACCTCGTCATGTCCCAGGAGAGACTCGCCACGAGCGAGGCCGTCCTGTTCCGGAGACTCCGCGATATCTACAAGATGGGTCCGAGGCACACCGTGCAGGTCCTGCTCGGCGCGCGGTCCTTGACCGACCTCCTGAACCGCTACCGGTACCTTCAGCGCATCGCCGCCTTCGATCGCGCTCTGGTCGACCGTGTGCGCTCGCTGGAGACAGAGTTGGTGAACCAGAACGATGCGCTTCGACAGCGTATGGCGCTGCTCGGCTCACTCCGTCAGGATCGCCTCACGGAGGTGGCTCAGCTCCGGTCGGTGGAGCGTGAGCATCAGACGGCGATTCAACAGTACCGCGCGCGTGAACAAACAGCGTCGTCCCGCATCGTCGAGCTCGACGCC
>CALHIO010000200.1 GCA_938030915.1 uncultured Gemmatimonadota bacterium | reverse complement strand
CACGACTCTGCAGCACAACCTCGTCCGGTCCCACGCTTCCGGGATGGGTGAGCCGTTTTCGAGCGATGTGGTCAGATCTGTGATCTTGTTGCGCGCCAACGCGTTGGCTCGGGGTGTCTCAGGCTGTCGCGAAAGGGTTGTCGACGCTTTGCTCGGACTTCTGAATGCCGGGATTCACCCCAGAGTACCGGAGTTCGGTTCCGTGGGAGCGAGCGGCGATCTTGCACCGCTCGCCCACGTGGCATTGGGCCTGCTGGGTGAGGGGGACGCCGAGCGGGGTGGTCGAGTCGGACCAGCGGCTGACGTTCTGCGAGAAGCGGGGCTCGAACCGCTCACGCTGGATTCAAAGGAGGGCCTTGCCCTCATCAACGGAACGCAGGCGACCACCGGAGTGGGCATCCTCGCGCTCGCTCGGGCGGAGCGTGCGCTGGACACGGCCGAAGCCGCTGCCGCGATGTCTCACGAAGCCTTGCTTGGCACACCGGTGGCGTATTGCGACGAGATCCAGGCGGCGCGGCCTCACGACGGACAGGTTCACTCAGCACGACTGCTTCGGGCGCTGCTGGACGATTCGGAAATCAGAGAGTCGCACCGAGACGACGATCCGCGTGTCCAGGACGCCTATTCGCTCCGCTGCGTGCCGCAGGTCCACGGCGCGGCTCGCCACGCCCTGGCCTACGCCCGCGGAATCCTCGAGACGGAAGCCAACAGCGCGACCGACAACCCGCTCGTCTTTCCGGAAGCGGGGATGGTCGTGAGTGGTGGAAACTTCCACGCCCAGATCGTCTCGCAGGCGCTGGACCTGCTCGCGATCGCCTTGGCCGATCTGGCAGCCATTTCGGAGCGGCGAATCGAGCGCCTGCTCAACCCGGACCTGTCCATGGGCCTGCCCGCGTTCCTGGCCGCGAGTCCGGGACTCGAGAGCGGCTTCATGATCGCCCAGGTGACGGCCGTCGACCTCCTGGCGGAGCTGCGGCTTCTGGCAGGCCCGGTCTCGATCGACTCCGTGACGACCAGCGCCAATCAGGAAGACCACGTCTCGATGGGGCTCGCCGCCGCTCGCAAGGCCGTTCGGTCTGTCGCCTGCCTCGAACGGGTCCTGGCGACCGAGTTGATGTGCGCCGCGGAAGGAATCGAGTATCGTCGTCCTTTGAGGGCCGGGCGGGGTGTCGAGGACGTCTGGGAGACGGTGCGTATCCGGGTCCCCCGCCTCACGGGTGATCGTATGCTCGGACCGGACCTGGAAGCGCTGACGGAACTCGTGTCCTCCGGTGTCGTAGCGGACATCGTGGCGCGATACGAACCGACCGGAGATCAGGCAGGAGAGTGACGTAATGGCGACGACCGAGATCCAAGTGGACGCGATGCCCGGAGCCCGCGAAGTGCGCGCTCCCCGGGGCCCCGAGCTGACCTGCAAGGGATGGACGCAGGAGGCCGCGCTCCGGATGCTCATGAACAACCTCGACCCCGATGTGGCCGAGCATCCCGACCGCCTCGTGGTCTATGGCGGCACCGGGCGTGCGGCGCGCAGCTGGGAAGCCTTCGAGGCCATCGTCGCCTGTCTCCGCTCCCTGGAGAACGACGAGACGCTGCTGGTGCAGTCCGGCAAGCCGGTGGGCGTATTTCGCACTCATGAGCACGCACCACGGGTGCTGATCGCCAACTCGAATCTCGTGGGCCGATGGGCGACGTGGGAGCACTTCCGTGAGCTCGAGCGGAAAGGTCTCATGATGTACGGCCAGATGACCGCAGGTTCATGGATCTACATCGGAACTCAGGGAATCCTCCAGGGGACCTACGAGACGTTCGGTGCCATGGCAGCGAAGCATTTCGGCGGCTCACTCAAGGGTCGATGGGTTCTCACGGGTGGCATGGGCGGGATGGGCGGCGCCCAGCCTCTCGCGGCGACGATGAACGAGGGTTCGATGCTCTGCGTCGAGGTCGACCCCACCAGAATTCAGCGGCGGCTCGACACGCGGTATTGCGACCTGATGACGGACGACCTCGACGAGGCGCTCCGCATGATCGACGACGCGACGGCCAGTGGAAACGCCGTTTCGGTGGGTCTGGTCGGTAACTGCGCCGACGTGCTACCCGAGCTCGTGCGCCGCGGCGTGGTGCCGGATATCGTCACCGATCAGACCTCGGCGCACGACCCGCTCCACGGGTACGTACCCGCTGGACTGGATCTGGACGCGGCTGCAGCCCTTCGGGTGGACGATCCCGACGAGTACGTTCGCCGCTCCATGGAGTCGATGCGGGTGCACTGCGAGGCGATCGTCGAGCTGCAGAAGGCCGGGTCCATCGCCGTCGATTACGGCAACAATCTTCGAGGCTACGCGGAGGATGCGGGGTTTTCGGACGCCTTCGCCTATCCCGGCTTCGTGCCGGCGTACATCCGGGATCTCTTCTGCGAGGGGAAGGGGCCATTCCGCTGGGCCGCGCTCTCAGGGGATCCCGCGGACATTCACCGCACGGACGAACTCGTGCTCGAGATGTTCCCTGAGGATGAGCACCTGTGCCGTTGGATACGGATGGCGAACGAAAAGGTGGCGTTCCAGGGGCTTCCCTCCCGTATCTGCTGGCTCGGGCAGGGGGCGCGAGCACGCTTCGGGCTCGCTCTGAACGAGCTCGTCGCCTCGGGCGAGGTGAGTGCGCCGATCGTGATCGGACGAGACCATCTCGACACGGGGTCGGTAGCCTCCCCGAACCGGGAAACGGAAGCGATGCGGGACGGCACCGATGCCGTGGCCGATTGGCCCATTCTGAACGCGCTGCTCAATACGGCGTCCGGATCGAGCTGGGTGTCGTTCCACCACGGTGGCGGCGTCGGGATCGGGAATTCCCTGCATGCGGGGCAGGTGATCGTGGCGGATGGCACGCCCGAGATGGCCGCGCGACTCGAGCGCGTCCTGACGAACGATCCGGGGATCGGCGTCGCCCGCCACGCTGACGCAGGGTACGAGATCGCGAAGGAGACTGCCGCAAGGGAAGGGCTGCGGATCCCGATGCTATAGGCGGCGGCCTACTCGAAGTCGATCGCGAGCTGGGGCGTCTCCTCCGACAGTTCCCGGATGACCGCGGCATATCGCTCACGTACACGGTCCTGGGAGGGATGTCTGCCGTCGTGGACGACCTGGTGCCCACCAGTGAACACGTCGCGGACAGGCGTGTCGTCACCGGAGAAGATCCACGAGTCGAGAGCGTCGTCCCCGGACCGACCGACGAGCGCGTCGTGGTGGGGATCCAGCACGACGATGTCGGCACGGGCCCCGGAGGAGAGTGCGCCGATTCGCCGGCCACACGCGGCCGCTCCGCCGCTCAGCGCCGCTTCGAGAAGCGTGCGCGCGCTCGATCGGTGATGTGGCCCTGCGGCGACGTTCCGAGTGCGCGTCTGAAGCCGCTGGCCGTATTCGAGCATCCGTAACTCCCCGGCTGGGCCACGACCGACGTGCGAGTCCGTGCCGATGGCCCACCGGCCGCGATGCTCCTGGTACGTCTGCAACGGAAAGATGCCGTCGCCGAGGTTGGCCTCGGTCGTGGGGCAGAGTCCCACCACGGCCTCGGACCCCGCCATACGCGCGATCTCGTCGGGGTCGACGTGCGTTGCATGGATGAGGCACCAGTGCCGGTCCACGGGGGCATGGTCGAGAAGCCACGCAGTTGGCCGTGCCCCACTCCACTCGAGACAGCGCTCTACTTCGCGCTCCTGTTCTGCGACATGGATGTGGATCGGCAGGGAGGGATCCATGCCGCGCGCGGCGTCCACGGCGATCGACAGGGCGTCCGGGGGCACGGCGCGCAGCGAATGCAGCGCCAACCCCACACGGACGGTACCGGCGGACGCACCAGCGCCAAGCACGGCGATGTCCCCGATCAGCGCCTCCACCGAGGACACGAAGCGTCGCTGCTCGTGCTCCGGAGGCTCCCCGCCGAAGTCGGACGCCGTGTACAGCGTCGGCAGGATCGTGAGACCGATGCCCGTGTCTTCGGCGGCATGGAGGACTCGACGTGCCATCTCGACAGGGTCGGCGTACGGTGACCCATCCCGATCATTCCTCAGGTAGTGAAACTCGGTGACCGACGTGAATCCGCGCCGCAGGAGCTCGACGAAGAGCTGCGCGGCGATGGCTTCCACGGCAGGTGGGTCGAGTGTGCGGAGAAAGCCGTACATCCGCTGCCGCCATGACCAGAACGAATCCCCCATCGGAGACCCGTGCTCGGTGAGGCCGGCCATGGCCCGCTGGAAGGCGTGTGAGTGGACGTTCGGTACACCCGGAACCGCGATGCCGGGCACGTGTCGGGCCCCACGCGGCGTAGTCTCTGATTCGACGGACGAGATCCATCCGCCCGAATCGACCCCGATGCGAACATCGTGGGCCCAGCCGGTTGGGAGGAGCGCGGAATCGAAGAACAGGTCGGACATGGTCGTCGAGTGTAGATTGGCTTGGAATCCAACGTCAAACGAGGGGGGGCCCTGAGCGCAGCGGATCTGGCGCTGTACAACGGACACGCAGCAACGATGTCCGAGTCCCGAGAGGGTGACTACGGCGCCGTGCACGACGTCGTGGTCCTCGTGCGGGATGGTCGGGTGGAATGGATCGGGGAAGCCGCAGCCGCGCCCGAGGGGGCCGTTTCGTCGGCGACCGATACGGTCGACCTCGAGGGCGGCTGGGTGACGCCCGGGCTGATCGACTGTCACACGCATCTGGTTTTCGGGGGGACGCGCGCAGCGGAGTGGGAGCAGCGTCTCGGGGGAGCCAGCTACGAGGAGATCGCACGGGCTGGAGGAGGCATCCTGTCCACCGTTCGGGCGACGCGTTCCGCTCCCCTCGAGGACCTGGTGGGAGGTGCGCGACGCCGGCTCGAGCACATGATCGATTTCGGAACGACCACGATCGAGATCAAGTCGGGCTACGGCCTGGATCTGGCCACGGAACTCCGCATGCTCGAGGCGGCCCGCATGCTCTCCGATTCGGGTATAACCGTGTCGACCACGCTTCTCGGGGCCCATGCGTTGGCCCCTGAATTCGTGGAGGACCGAGCTGGGTACGTGGACCTCGTATGCAACGAGATGATCCCGAATGTGGCCGAGCGCGGCCTCGCTGATGCCGTCGACGCGTTCTGCGAAGGGATCGGCTTCACGTCGGAAGAATGTGAGCGGGTCCTTCGCGTGGGGGGCGATCACGGCCTCGCGGGTCGCCTCCATGCCGACCAGCTCTCGGATCTGGATGGGGCGGCGTTGGCCGCTCGGATGGGTGCGCGGTCGGCAGACCATCTCGAGTACACGAGTGAATCCGGTGCCCGGGCCATGGGTGAGGCCGGATGCGCCGCGGTGCTCCTGCCCGGTGCGTTCTACTTCCTCGGGGAAACGCGAAAGCCACCCGTGGACGCCTTTCGCGCGCACGGTGCGCCGCTCGTGGTCGCTACGGACGCAAACCCTGGATCGTCGCCGACGACGCAGCCGCGCATCGCGCTGAATCAGGCGTGCGTTCTTTTTGGGCTGACGCCGGCTGAGGCGCTGGCCGGGATGACGCGCTTGGCGGCGCCTGTTCTTGGATTCACCGATCGAGGGAAGATCGAGGTGGGGCTTCGCGCGGACCTCGCGTGCTGGCGTATCGAAAACCCGGCGGAGCTCAGCTACTGGATGGGTGGATCACCCGCCCAGGCGGTCTTTTCTGCCGGACGCAGGCTCCGGTAGAACCCCGGCAGTCGGCAGGAGCGCCGTGCTCCCGCGGAGCCGGGACGGTTCTTCTGTGGGTCGGCTCAGTTCCCGCGGCGCGTGGACCCGCGACCGCGCGCGGGCGCCGAACGTCCCGAGCGAGCCGGAGCTGAGCGAGCCTGAGGGGCCCGCGTCGGGGCGGAGCGCGTCTGCGGTGTTCTCGCCGGTGCAGATCGCGTACGGGGTGTCCGAATCGGAGCGGGACGGGCCGAGGAGCCGCGGCTGGGCGCGGACCGGGCGGCTGGCGTGCCGCGGCCGGATGCACGGCTGGGCGCTGCCCGGGGCGTGGTAGCCCGGGCTCTTGGGGCGCGGCTGGTGGCACGAGGACTCGAACGGGTCGCGGCGGGCCGCCGATTGAGGGACGGCGTGCGACTCCGAGACTGTCCGCGGCCGCTCGAGCCGGCGCTGGGTGCAGACCGGGTCGTGGCACGCTGAGGAGCGCTGCGCGTTGACGGTCGGCTCGCCGCCGATGGGCGGTTCGTCGCCCGAGTGGGCTTCGATCCCGTGCGTGCGCGGGCAGGCGCGGCCTGGCGGCTCGTCCCCGCTTCGGGCTGTGCCCGACGGGCATCCGACCCTCGGGCCCCACCTGTCTGGCGCGAGCCCGAGACCGCATTCGAACCGCGCGTGGTACGCGTCGACCGTGCGCTGGGACGACTTATGGGACTGCCGCGCGTGGTGCGTGCTGCCGCCACGGGACGGCGGCCCACGGTCGGGACGCGACCTGCACGTCCTGTCGCCGAGCGATTGGGTGCTGCAGATCCAGCCGCTCCGCGCCGCGCGGTTGCATCGGGGCGCGCCGTCCGCGGGGCGGATCCGGTCGCAGATGCACCGGCACGCGGGGCCCGCCGGTTCACCGAGGCCACACCACGCCGACGGGCATCGTCGGCACCGCGACGGGCCGTGGCGCTGGCGACGGAAGCGCGCGGGGCCGCGACGGCCGGCTGAGCGCCGGAACGGGGTTGCGCACGACGCCCGGTCGCGACGGAGCTCCGTCGCGTCGGGTTTTCCTTGTATCGGGCGTTTCCGGCGTAATAGGCCGCGGCGATCGGGGCGGAGGAGGCGCGTGTCACGTAGTACCCCCGGGCATAGCGATGCCGGGTCGGGTAGTAGCCATGCCCCCAGTGGCTGTTCCAGTGGGACCCACTCACGTACCCGTCCCAGTAGCCATCCCAGTACGATCCCCATGGGTCGTAGGCCCAATAGGGACCCCACGGGTCATAATACGGATCGGCAACGAAGGTGTAGCGAGTCCGCTGCCACCGATTGTGGCTCCACCGTGGTCCCCAGTACCCGTAGTCCCACGCGTACCCGGGGTGGTAGGACGCCGTCACGAAGCAGTGGTCGTACGCATACCAGTAGGCGTCGTAGCAGCTTGCCGAGTAGTGCGTGCGGGATGAGTAGACGCCGTAGCTGGAATACGTCCCGAAGCCCGAGTAGTGGGGATTGGCGTACCCGAAGGAGGAGCCGTAGTACACCGACGCATGGTCGTGGATGGGGCCTCCCACACCGAAGGAAACGCCGGTGAAGAGCGGGCCCGCGGCAAGGGTGAAGGAAACCGAGGCCTGGGCCTGGGCTCCCGATGCCCCGAGAGAGAGCAGGGTCGCGAGAATCAGTGCTGATCGTGCTGGACTGCGCACGGTGTCCTCCTTCGTGTGGATCCGACCCCTATTGTTGCACAAGCCATGCCGTAGTTCGCGAGATCGCGTAACCGCAGGCAGCGCATAGAGAAAGAGCCTTTGGGGGGCAGGACAGGCGACGTGGGGCGCTGTCCCGTCCCGGGGACAGCCTTTTCGGCCCAGTGGACACCGACCGGATGGCTGATCGGGTGCCTCGACCGGGGGATCGTCCGGTGAAGCGCTCCGCTCCAAAGGAACCGATGGCGGCCCCGGGACGCGTCGTGCGGAAGGGGCTTCGTCAACAGCGACCTTGATCCGCCGGGTGTTTCGACCAACATTACGGTCGTCCCGGCTGACGCATCGTTGTCGTCGCCGCCGGCGTGGCCCATCGGCCCGCTGAGAGGACGCCCCCAGAAACGGCGCAAGCCGATTCCTGGAATCACCTCCCGACGGGTGCAGGTGAGCCTTCGATGCTCTCCTGCCAAGCCCGTGAACTTTGGGTAAAGACGTGCCCGAATCGCCAGAAGCAGAACAGAACCAGGCCCCGAAGGTCGAAGCTACGACCTCCGACGCATCCTCATCCGATTCTCCGAGCGCGGGTGGAGACGCCGGCGGCCCGTCGGCAGATCGCGACTCGAGCAGGGGCCAGAAGGGCGGAGCCCGTGGCCGCGGACGAAACCGCCGCCGACGACGGGGACGCCGGCGGCGTAGCGGTGGACCGCAGGGGGAACGCAACGTACCCAGTGAGGAAGAGCTCATGGCCGGGCTTCCGGACGACCCGGAGGAGCTCCTCGCCATGTCGAGGCCGCTCGGTCTCCTTGAGGCTCTCTCCACCGGATCTGGATTCGTCCGGCGTCGCGAGTCCGGATATGCCCCGGGCGATGACGATATCTACGTCCCGTCACGGCTCATCCAGAAGTTCGGTCTGCGCACCGGCGACGAGCTCATGGGCATCGTGGCCGAGGGTGCGCGTGCCGGGAAGAGCCCGCCGCTGGCCTACCTCGCCCGGGTGAACGACCACTCGCCCGAGGATGCACAGCGCCGTCCGGAGTTCAACAAGCTCAGCGCCATGCACCCGGACCAGCAGCTCGTCCTCGAGTGCGGACGGGAATGGCGGGGTGAGCCCGAACTCACGAATCGGGTGATCGACATCTTCTGCCCGATCGGGAAGGGGCAGCGCGCCATGATCGTCGCGCCGGCCAAGGCGGGAAAGACGACGGTGATGCAAGCGATTGCCGAGGGCATCGTGAAGAACCATCCGGAATGCCATCTCCTGATCCTCCTGGTCGACGAGCGGCCGGAGGAGGTGACGGAGATGGAGCAGTGTGGCTTCGGTGAGGTGATCGCCTCGACGTTCGATCGACCGCCGGAACGTCACGTTCAGGTGGCGGAGATGACGCTGGAGCGCGCGCGGCGCCGCGTGGAGCAGGGGGAGGACGTAGTCATCATCCTCGACTCCATCACCCGCCT
>CALHIO010000199.1 GCA_938030915.1 uncultured Gemmatimonadota bacterium | reverse complement strand
GGTCCGTACTGCACCGCGTGCTTCTCCGGTGAGTACCCCGCTCCACTCGTCGACGTCGAGAAGGGTCTGGCGTCCGAGGAAGGTCCGACCGTAAGCACGAACGCCTGACGCGGGCCTTTTGGCGTACAGGTTCCGCCGGTGTCACGCGCTGTGGCACCGCTCACGGCGGCTCGATCGATCCGCCGTGCTCGCGCCGGACGCGTCCTCGCCCCAGAATCTGCTTCGCCCCCGGCTTCCGAAGCGCTTCACCATCCCCATTTGGCTGCAAGGTATGACCATGCGTGTGTCGGCCCTCTCCGGTTTTCGCTCGTTCCTCCTCGGCGTTCTTCTCGTCATCGGCATGTCGCCGCCGGCGTCCGCACAATCCGTCGCCGAGGACCCTCATGTCGACGCCCAGATCGAGCTGTTCTCAAATTGGCTGGAGGGTCAGATCGAAATCCGTGGTCTGCCGGGGATCGTGGTAGGCGTCGTCTCCGGTGACGATCTCATCTGGTCGCAGGGCTTCGGTCACGCGGACCTCGCATCCGAGAGACTCATGGAGACGAGCACGCGCTTCCGGATGGCCTCTCACAGCAAGCTCTTCACCGCGACGGCGATCATGCAGCTTCGGGAACAGGGCCTGCTTCGCCTCGATGATCCTGTCGAGGACTATTTACCCTGGTTCTCGTATCAGACCGCGTCCGCTGACGACCCACCGGTCACGATCGAGCACCTTTTGACGCACAGCTCGGGCCTGCCCCGGGAAGCGAGCTCGCACTGGACGGATTTCGACTTCCCGACCGCGGACGAGGTCCGGGCGCTGATGCCCGATCGCGTTGCCCCCTTCTCGCCCGAAGTGCGGTGGAAGTACTCGAACCTTGCCTACACGATCGCGGGCATGGTCATCGAGGAGGTAAGTGGGATGAGCTGGGCTGACTATCTGCAGCAGAACATCTTCGACCCACTCGGCATGAGTGCTTCGAGCATAGATCGCCCCGATCCGATGATGGCGACCGGGTACGGCAGCCGGATGCCTGACGGCTCCCGACAGGTCTTCCCCTTTGTCGATGCTCGCGGGATGGCGGCCGCCACGGGGCTGACATCGACGGTGGAAGACATGGCGCGATTCGTGTCGGCCCAATTCCGCGAAGGGGCTCGCGGTGACGATCGGCTTTTGAGCACGTCCTCGCTTCGGGAAATGCACCGGGTCCGTATGCTCGAAACCACCTGGACACGTGGCCAGGGAATCGGCTTCAGCGTGCAGCGACGAGACGGGACGCTCTACGTCGGCCATGGAGGCGGCTACCCGGGATACACCACGAACACCAGTATCCAGCTCGATTCAGAAGTCGGCGTGATCGTGCTCACGAACACGAACGACTCCAACCCTGCTCAGATCGCCCAGCAGCTCATGGAAACCGTCGGTCACGCGGTCGCGGACGCGACGGCCGAGGTTCCCGAGACGGTCGCGTGGGACCCCGCGTGGGAGCGTTTCGCGGGCATCTACCGCAGCCGGGGTGGCGAGACCCGGGTCCTCGTGCTGAACGGACGCCTCGTATCGATGAATCCGTGGGCGTCCAGCATCGGTGAGCCGACGTACCTCGAGCCCGTCGGAGACGGGACCTTCCGCATGATCGCGCCGACAGGAGGTGGAGCGGTGGGCGAAATCGTGCGCTTCGTCGAGGAAAACGGAGAGGTGATCCGCATGGTCACGGGAGACTCGTACTCGGTCCGGGTTCGATGACGCTTACCCTTCGGACCTGAAGAGCCGGTGGACGCTGACGACAACTTCATCGCTGCCCTGCCCAAGGCTGAGCTTCATGTCCATCTGGACGGCTCACTCCGTGCCTCGACCATGTTCGAGCTCGCCTTCGAGCGGGGGGTCCAACTTCCGGCGCCACTGCCGGATGCGCTCCGATCACACATGCTCGTTCCAGAAGGGGCCAGTCTCGAGGAGTATCTCGAGCGCTTCGACCTCACACTGGCGGTCATGCAGGACGCCGAGGCTCTCGAACGGATCAGCCATGAGCTGATTCTCGACCACGCGGCCGAGAACGTACGCTGGGTGGAGGTGCGCTTCTGCCCTCAACTGAACAGGCGCCAGGGGCTCTCTGTCGACGAGGTCCTGGATGCCGCGCTGCGGGGGATGCGTCGGGCGGAGCACGAGGTAGCGAACGCGGGCGGCCAGATCGAGTCGGCCATCATCGTATGCGGCCTGCGCTCGCACGCGGCCCGTGTCACCACGGAGACCGCCGAGGCGGCGGTCGCGTACGCCGGACGAGGCATCTGTGGGTTCGATCTGGCCGGCGCCGAGGCCGGCCACCCTGTCTCCGATCACCGTGACGCCGTGGATCGAGCGCACGCCGCAGGGCTTCCGATCACTCTGCACGCGGGCGAGGGATTCGGCCCCGAGTCGATCCGACAGGCACTCGATGTCGGCCATGCGCGCCGCATCGGCCACGGGACTCGACTCCACGAGGACCCCTCACTTCTCGAGCGAGTTCGCGAACAGGGTATCCCGCTCGAGGTGTGCTTGACGTCCAACGTCCAGACCGGCGTGGTCCCGCGTCTGGCCGACCACCCGGCCCACCGGTATCAGCAGGGGGGTATAGCCGTCTCTCTCGGCACGGACAATCGACTCATGTCGGGGGTGACACTGCGAGACGAGTACGCCCAAGCGCGGGACCAGCTTGGCATGACCCGGGCAGAACTCGTAACCGTCGCGCGGGCCGGCTTCGAGCACGCATTCGTGAGCGACGGCATGCGGCGTCGAATGCTGGAGGACTTCGACGCATACCTCTCGGCGGCTGACGGAGGCCGGACGCGGTCTGACTGACGTCGATCGATCTCCAACGGATAGCCTGGGGGACGCGCGACCTACCCGCCGGCCAGCATCTTCTCGGCGAGGTCCACGTATTCCTTCGATCCGATGTAGATCGGCACGCGCTGGTGCAGCTCGGTCGGCTGGATGTCCTGAACGTCGCGGGTTCCCGTGCTGGCCCGCCCTCCGGCCTGCTCTACGATGAAGGCCATCGGCGCAGCCTCGTACAGGAG
>CALHIO010000198.1 GCA_938030915.1 uncultured Gemmatimonadota bacterium | reverse complement strand
GCCCCTCGGCTTCGAAGTGATCGAGGATCCTCGTGGCCTTCGCATCCAGCTCGACAACCCGGTTGGAGATTTCGAGCCCTGGTCGTCCGGCGCCCGCACCGCCCCGGAGGCCCCTGCCGCGTCGGCCGCGGAGCCCGTAGCCGAGGCGCCGCAGGAAGCGCGGCGCATTTCCGTCACGTGGACCGAGGCTCCCATCAACGACGTCCTGCTGGCCTTCGCGGCCTTCTCCGGCAAGTCGATCGTGCCGGGCGCGAACGTCGAGGGCTTCGTTACGGCCGACATCAACGATCAGCCGTGGGACGTCGCGCTCTCCACGATCCTCGCGGGGCAGGGCCTGGTAGGTGAGGAAGACACGAATGGGATCATCCGCGTCGACAACATTTCGGATATCAACGAGCGTGAGCAGATTGAGCCGATTCTGACGCGGGCGTACCGGATTTCGTACGGCACGGTGGCCGAGATTCAGACGCTCGTGACGCCCCTCCTGACGGAGCGTGGGAACGCGAGCTCGAGCACCGGCGCGAACACGCTGGTGGTCTCCGACATCCAACGTGTACAGAACGCAGTCTCCGACATGCTCCAGCAGCTCGACGTGGAGACGCCACAGGTGTCCATTCAGGCGAAGATCATCTTCGTCAACCGCACCGAGCTCGACGAGCTCGGCGTGACCTACGAACTGAAGGACTCCCGGGGCAACCAGCTCAACCGTCTCTCGTCGGGCTTTGTCGATCCGGACGGTGACGGACCACTCCCCGCTACGGAGGTCCAGCAGGGGACGCAGACGGTGCTCCTCGGAGGCAACTCGATCGCTGCTCTGGGTAATGCGACCAACCGCGTGACGGCTCCGAGCCTGCAGCTTCTTACCTCGATGGTGATTGGACGGCACACGCTGGTGAGCTTCATCGACGCGCTGGAATCCGTCCAGCTCAGTGACATCGAAGCCACGCCGCAGCTGACCGTCCTCGACAACCAGCCCGCCGACCTTCTGGTAGGTGAGTTGACGCCGATCCGTGTCGTCGACGCCGGTGCAGCCGGTGCCGGTGGTGGTGGTGGTGGTGGTGGTGGTGGTGGACAGTTCCCGACCGCCCAGGTCGAGCAGCAGGAGACCGGAATCAAGCTTCAGGCGACGCCGCACGTCACGGGAGACAAGATCCTTCTGGAGGTTCTCGCCGAGCGCTCAGCTGCTGAGCTTGCCGATTCGGATGCCGGTTTCATCTTCAGGACGCAGCGCGCACAGACACGTGTGCTCGTCGGAGACGGTGAGACAGTGGTGATCGGTGGCCTCACTCAGTCGGAGCGGATCGAGGCTGTCGCGGGCATTCCGCTTCTGATGGACCTTCCGCTCATCGGAGGACTGTTCCGTATCCGACGGGATCAGGAGATCCAGCGCGACCTGATCATCCTCGTGACGCCGACGCTCGTTCGCAGCTCGCTGCGGTAAGAGCCCAGATCATCGGACCGACCATGAACCAGGACGCACGATCGACTCGCCTGTTCGCGGCCCTCGCCCTGCTCGGTGTCATCGTGTTGGGTGGCTGTGAGGGTGCGAACCTCTTTCAGGCGCAGATCGGGACGTCGGACAATGGGCCGACGGCGACCATCACGAGTCTGTCGGACGGTGAGACCGTCGGGCTGAACAGTTCGCTGGGCGTCGGTTTCGACCTCGACGCGCCGGACGGCGCGGCGTCGTTCACGGTCCTCGGGCGATACACCGGTGCGGGGGATGAGGCATACGTGAGCGTCACCGACGCACTCGACGCCACGGCCACGTCGGGCTTCGCCACGATGTCGCCGGCAGCCGGACAGGTAGCGGGTGAGGTATACGTCGTGGTGGAGATCGCCGATGTCGATGGTGACACCGGTCGCGATTCTGTGCGGGTGACCATCACGAACTAGACGGCTTGGTCGCCGGCGACGGCGGACCTATATATAGATTGCACTTCGACCTGCGGGTTGAAGGGAGCCCGGCTCCGGCCGGGCTTTTGCGTGTGCGGCGAGGACCACTGCCGCCGCTCGTTTCAACCGCTGACCGTCATGAAGTCTCTTCACTTCCGTACCGCTGGTGAGTCTCACGGCAAGGCGCTGACCGCCCTGCTGGAGGGTATTCCCGCGGGCCTGGATCTCGACGTGAGCCGTGATGTGGATCCCGAGCTGGCAAGGCGTCAGGGCGGGTACGGTCGCGGTCGGCGCATGCAGATCGAGAAAGATCAGGTCGAGTTGTTGAGCGGGGTTCGGTTGGGGGAAACACTGGGTTCACCCATATCCATGTTGATCTGGAATCGGGATTGGGAGAACTGGACCACCGCCATGGCTCACGAGGCTCCTTCCGAGGAGACCAACCCGAAAGCCCTGAAGCCGCACTACCTTCCTCGGCCGGGTCACGCCGACCTGGTCGGCGCGCTCAAGTACGACCGCCGGGACGTTCGGGACATTCTCGAGCGGGCGAGCGCCCGGGAGACGGCGGCCCGTGTGGCATGTGGGGCCGTGGCGAAGCGATTCCTCGTGGAGTTGGGTATCACGATCGGTAGTCATGTACGCTCGATCGGGTCCGTGTTCACAGCGGATTCGGAGTTGCCCGAGGACCTGAACGCCGAGGTTGATGCGGACCCGGTGCGTTGTCTCGACCGGGAGGCTTCGGATCAGATGTGTGAGGCCATCGACGCCGCGAAGGAGCGGGGAGATACCCTCGGCGGTGTGTTCGAGGTGGTGGCCCGCGGTCTTCCGGTTGGCCTGGGCTCCTACGTATCGTGGGACCGGAGGCTGGATGCGCGTCTGGCTGCCGCCGTCATGTCGATTCAGGCGGTAAAGGGTGTGGACCTCGGTATCGGTTTCGAAGGTGCCACACGACCCGGCTCGGAGGTGCATGATCCGATCGTACCGGTGGAGGACCGACCACGCTCCGGCGGGATCGGCCGTGCCTCCAACCGCGCAGGAGGACTCGAGGGGGGTGTGACGACGGGTGAGCCCCTGCGGGTGCGGGGTGCGATGAAGCCGATCTCCACGCTGCGGAAGCGGTTGCCGAGCGTCGATCTACGCGACGGGACGGTGGGGGACGCGGCGGTCGAGCGCAGCGATGTGTGTGCCGTGCCTGCGGCAGGCGTCGTGGGAGAGGCGATGGTGGCATTGGTTCTCGCCGATGCGGTCCTCGAGAAGTTCGGCGGGGACTCGCTCGGTGAAGTACTTCGGAACCTCGAGGGCTACATCCAGTATCTGGCGGAGCGCGGGTTCGAAGAGCGTTGAGCTCTCCAATGCTTCACCGGATCGTCCTTGTCGGTTTCATGGGGGCCGGCAAGTCCTCGGTCGGTCGGGCACTCGCGTCGCAACTTTCATGGCGATTCGAAGACCTCGACGAGGTGGTGGTGAAGCGATCCGGGCGAACGATCGAGACGTGGTTTCGTGACATGGGTGAGGACGCGTTCCGAGCGGAAGAGGACGCGGTGGCTCAGGAACTCCTGGGAGAGATCCGGCTCGTACTCGCCAGTGGGGGAGGGTGGGCGACCCGCCCGCGGAGGCTCACCGAGCTGCCACCGGGCACGGTATCGATCTGGCTCGATGTGGATGCGGACGAGGCTGTTCGCCGCATCGAAGCGGACTCGGTGCTCCGGCCACTCTTGGATGGTCCTGAGCCGCAGGAGGAGGCCCGCCGTCTGCTGGATTCCAGGAGAGACGCGTACGACTCGGCGGACGTGAGAGTGGACACGAACGGCCGGTCGGTAGAAGATGTCACGTCGCGGATCCTCGAGATCCTCGAAAACGCGGGAACGAGAATCGAAGCCGAATGAGTGAAAAATACCTCGTCATCGTCGAGTCTCCGGCCAAGGCACGGACCATCGGCAAGTACCTGGGCAGCGACTATGAAGTCGCGGCCTCGGTGGGCCACGTCCGTGACCTCCCTACTAAGGAACTCGGTGTCGACGTGGATCACGGCTTCGAGCCGAAGTACGTGACGATCCGCGGGAAGGGTAAGGTCATCTCCGACCTGAAGAAGCGGGCGAAGGATAAGGATTCCGTCATTCTGGCAACGGATCCGGACCGTGAGGGGGAGGCGATCGCATACCACGTTGCGGAGCAACTCGGGTACGAGAAGAAACCGGAGCGCTTTCAGCGGGTCACGTTCCGCGAGATCACGAAGGGTGCGGTGCAACGTGCCCTGGAGACCCCGGGAGAGCTGGATCTCAAGAAGATCGAGGCGCAGCAGGCTCGGCGCATTCTGGATCGCCTGGTGGGCTACAAGGTCAGCCCTCTTCTCTGGCGCCCAATCCGACCGGGATTGTCCGCAGGCCGTGTTCAGACGGTCGCGCTGCGGCTCATCTGCGAGCGCGAGGAAGAGATTCGGGCGTTCGAGCAGGAAGAGTACTGGTCGATCACCGCGCAGCTTCTGAAGGACGCGCAGGCGTTCGAGGCGAAGCTTCACCACATTGATGGGAAGTCGTTCACGATCGGGGACGAGGACGGTGCCCGGACGGTGCTCGAGGCGGTCGGCGGCGTGCCCTTCGAGATCTCCACGATCAAACGGCGTGAACGGCGCAAGAATCCTGCTGCGCCGTTCACGACCTCGACGATGCAGCAGGAGGCGGCGAAAC
>CALHIO010000197.1 GCA_938030915.1 uncultured Gemmatimonadota bacterium | reverse complement strand
GGCCCATCTCATTCGATAATTCTGCCTGAACAGGAGGCCCCATGGCGACCTACACCTGCGACAAGTGCGGTATGAGCGTGAACATGACCTGTGCGACGTGCGACGCTCCCCTCGTGAACGACACGATTACGACGGATGCCGGGGTCGAAGTTCAGGTTTCGAAGTGTCCGGACGGACACGGCATGATCAAATCGCCGCTGTGCTGCGGGCAGGACATGAACTGTCAGGTGTGATCATCGGGCCGCTCAGCGGACATCGACCCCCGACGTGATTCCGCGTCGGGGGTCTTTGTGCGTAAGGGGCTCCCCGACGACCGGTCGCAGAGGTTTCCCCGCGTCGGGCCGTGTCCAACTCCGGTATGCTCAGGTATGCCCGGCAGGGGCACCACCTTTGACGGTGAGGGAGCATGCTTACCCGATCTCGACTCGCTGACCTCTACAAGAAGCTTCGCGACACCAACGTTCTGAGTGTCTACATCGACGGTGATCAGACGAACCCGGCTGATCGACGGGCATGGCACACCGCCTTCGAACACGGCCTGGCGGTCGAGCGGAGGCGAATCTCCGAAGTCGATCCCGATGGCCTGGATGCGTTCGACCGTGCCAGTGCCCGAATCGTGGACGAACTCGAGACGCACAAGGCGTTTCTTCCAGCGCGTGGATGGATCGGGTTCGCCACGGACGACGCGCTTCACTACGCCGAAGGTGTCGCCGTACCGATGCCCGACCTCGTGCGCTGGGAATTCGGTATCCGAGCCGCGCCGTACGTACGGGCGCTGAAGCAGGCACGCATCGTCGTTGCCGCGCTCGCCGATCGGCGGAAGGCGAGGATCTTCACGTACCAGAATGGTGCGCTGTGTGAGCACACCGATCTTCTGGCTGATCTGGATCACGGTGAGCTCCACGAGTCGGCGGCGTCGCACAGGGCGGGCATGCAGACCGGCTCCAGAGGGGAGACCGGGTCAGATGCCGGCCAGCGCGCTCTCGATGTGAGTGCGTCCCGGCTTCACGCTCAGGTGATCGACGAAGTTCAGAGGCTGGCCGGTCGTGACGGCTTCGTCGTGTTCGGGGGTACCCAGGACGTGGTGACCGGACTCGCTCGGCAGGCGGATGGTCTGGAGGGGCGTGTCGCCGAGCGTCCGTCCATGCACATCGACATGAGTGAGCCGGAGGTCCTGGCCGAGACGGAGGAGGCCGCGTCCGAACTCTCGCTTCGCGTCCAGGACAGGACGCTTGCTCAGGTGCTGGATGCCGCGCGTTCCTCGGGACGTGGCTGTCTGGGCGTGAAGGATACGACAGAGGCGCTGCGGAACGGCCGCGTGGATCTTCTGGTCGTGACGAGGCGGCTGCGGGAGCGTGAGGCGGACCTCGTCGACCACCTCATCGGAGCGGCTTTCGACCACGGGGCCGAGGTGGAAGAGATTGCCGCCGACGTCGGCGCCCGCCTGGATGCGGAAGGAGAAGGGGTCGCCGCGCGGCTGCGGTACACCGTCTAGTTCGGATGCAGGCGCCGGGCGGCCCGGAGACGGACGATCCCGCTCCGGTCACGGCGAGGCGTTCCGACCGGAACGAGCCAGGCCCCCAGAGCGCTTCGCGCCCCGGGGGCCTGGTGTCGTCCGTGGTCCGTGTCGTTTTGTGGACCTACCGTGGGCTGCCTCCGCGTGGGCTGCCTCCCCGCGGACTACCTCCGATCGGGTCACCAGCCGGAAGCTGGATCGCCGGCCCAGGGATCGTGTTCTCGATGCGGGACTGCCATCGGCGGATATCGGCGGCAGCGAGTCGCTCGTGCGGTGACGGGCTTCCGCCGGACTCCAGGCTCGCGGCCATGTTGTCCAGGCGGTCGGCGAGGATCGCGCGAACGTCCGGTGCGTTCCCCTCCATTGTAGCCTGCTGCATCATCTGATCGATGACGGTCCGCTGGACCGTGTGGAGAATCCGCTGGTGGTACTCGTCGCTCCGGGTAGCAACGCCCCACGTCACCTCGATCAGGCGGTCCACCACCTCTTCCAGATTCGGGTAGTCGCCCATGCTCCCGTAGAGCACGAGGCGCGCCATGCGTTGCGGGTGGAGGACTTCGCCCACCGTGAAGGCCGCCGATGCTTCAGCGGCCGCGATCGGGTCGAAGATCTGCTCGGTGTACCCCTCGAAGACTTCACCCTCAGCGTGTCGATACGCAGGCGGGGGGATCATGGCCACGATCTCTTCGGGTAGAGCGAGGAAGTCCACGTCGAGTGTGGAGAGTACGGTCTCGAGCGCGTCGCGCTGCTCCTCTCCGTCGATGATCGTGAACGGGATCTGACCGTCGCCTTTCAGCGCATACCGATAGTCGGCCCCACCAAGGCTCTGGACCGCGGAGCGGAGCTGGAAACGATGGTGCATGTACAGCGGAAGCAGCACGTACTCGAGGTTCGAGAGCGGCTCGCCGGGCCGGATCACGTCGGTGCTGAAGCGCTCGAGTCCGATGTTCCGGATCCGGAGCTCGAGCTTCAGGTGGTCGACCAGGTTGGATCCGTTGTCCCAGACGCCTGCGTATTGGTGGGCCGCACCGATGAAGTTGTTGTTCGTATGGCCCATGTAGATGAGTCCGTCACGAACACCCTGATCTGCGATGGCGCGCAGCGCAGCGACTTCGTCGACGCCGTCCGGGAAATCCCGGTAGAGCCAGTTCACCGACAGCTCGTCGTAGGTCCCGATCCGCTGCACGTAGGCATTCGAAAGGTCGATGTCTCCGTTGCTGTCGATCTCTGCGTACGGCGCCGGATAGTCCATGACGCTTTCACGCCCGTACGCGCTCGACATGTAGTTGTGCGGGAGGCCGATGGTGTGGCCGACTTCGTGAGCCGACAGCTGGCGCACGCGCGCGAGCGCCATCTCCACGGCATCCGAGTTGGGTGCCACCTGCGCGAGGTAGTCGTACGTCGGTGCGTCGGCGAACTCCCCGAGTTCCGGGTCCTGCTGCTGCTGAGAGATGCCGGTGGGGAAGGGCGGGACCATGCCCTGACCGTGCAGGTAATCCTGCCGAAGTCTCAGGCTTCCGAGGTTCACCACGCCTCGGATGATTTCTCCGGTGCGCGGATCGATCACGGTGTTCCCGTACGAGTACCCGCGCGTCCGTCGATGCGTCCAGTGGATCATGTTGTACCGCATGTCCTGCGGGTCGATGCCCTCGGGGAGAACCTCCACCTGGAAGGCGTCGACGAACCCGGCTGCCTCGAAGGCCTGGTTCCACCACGCGGCCCCTTCGATCAGTGCCGAGCGGACCGGCTCGGGTGTGCCCGGATCCACGTAGTACACGATCGGTTCGATGGCGGGCGATCGCTCCGCACCCGGATCCGTCCGCTCGAGGCGGTGCCGGGCTGCCAGTCGTACCGTCCGATCCTCGTCGATCGGTGTCGCATAGTCATAGACGTTCGGACCATTCACACCGACCCGAGGATCAGCGATGCGGGTCTCGTACCCCGGCCCGGGCAGTCGAATGAACGAGTGGTGCTGCCGCAGCGTGATCGCATTACCGCTGGCGGCAACCCCATTCACGAGGTTGCCCGGGTTCCGGCTCGTGAAGGTCAGCATGGCCTCGACCTCGGTGTTCTCCGGGAAGGAGGCCACGGCCGGCATGTGGATCACGCTCCGAGATGCGTCGAGCGTGAAGGTACCCTGACCGCGAGCGGCGATCTGGTCGATGACGCCTCGCGCATCGCGCAGGAAGAACTGAGTCGCATCGACGAGGACGCGCCCATCCGTCTCCGCCGCGACGTCGAAGCCCCAGTGTACCGAGGGTGCGAAGGCGTCTCGAACGGCCTGTACTTCGGTCTGGTTGTCGCTAAGCGCGACGTACTGATAGTTGGGCTCCACGAGCAGGACGCGAGGACCGACGCGTTCCGCCCGAAGGACGTGCGTCCCGCGGAGCTGACCCCGGTCGATCCCGATCGGATTGCTCCCGAGCCCGGATCCCATCGAGATCTGATAGAGGAACTCGCTGTCTAGCTCGTCGATCTCCCAGAAGAGAGACCCGGTAGAGGCGTCCCAGTAGAGGTTGAAGTAGCCTTCGATCCGCTCCATGCCCGCGGTCCGGTCGGCGATCGACGGGACGTTGGCGGTCTGGGCGGTCAGGGGGGCGGCTTGCGCGGACATGAAGCCCGCGAGGAGCAGCGCGGTGATGGACCTCATCGATCGTACCTTGGTCGTGGGTGGTCACGAGCGTGCCTCGACCCGGCGCGAGGCCGGGTGAGATGGGGGGCCAACGTAGGGGTCCTTCGTGGGACGACCAAGCCCTCAGGGCAGGGTTTCGATCCGGCTCGAGTTCAGCCCACGACCGCCCGCTTCACGAGGTTCTCCACCAGGACGACCTTGTACTCGTTCTTGCCGAGCGGTTCGGCACCTCGCGTGGCCAGCTGCCCCGCGCGTTCCGCGATCGCTGCGGTGCGGCCTTCGCCGCGGAGCATGCGCTCGACCCGCTCGAATCGTCGTGGCACGCATTGCACTGCGCCGGCCACGATCCTGGCCTCCGCGATCGCGGCGCCATCCATCCGGAAGGCGGCGGCGATGCTGGCGAGCGCGAAATCCCACGACTGTCGGTCGGAGACTTTCTCAAAATAGAAGTCGGCCGATGCCCACGTCTCGGGAATGCGAATCGCAGTGAGGAGGTCACCGGGCTCCAGGATGGTCATGCGCCGAATGTCGATGGACGGTGGCATGAAGAAGTCGGCCGCATCGACCGTGCGTTCGCCGCGTGCGTTCCGGATGACCATCTCCGCGTCCAATGCCACGAGTGCTGGCGCGGTGTCGGAAGGGGAGACCGCCACGCATCGGCTCGCTTCGAATACCGCGTGCTCCCGGTTCATCGCTTCGGGTGCGGCGGCATAGCACGTGTTCCCCCCGGCCCGGTAGCAGTCCACGCCGTACCGGTAGTACCAGCACCTCGTGTCCTGGCAGAGGTTTCCACCGATCGTCGCCGCATGGCGGATCTGGGGACTCGCCACCTTCGCGGCCGCGGCAGCGAGGAGCCCATAACGGGAGCGGATCGAATCATTCCGTTCCACTTCCGTGAGCGTGGTCATCGCCCCGATCTCGATGCCGCCGCCCACGGATCGCACGCCCCGCAACTCCTTGACTCCCTCGAGGTCGATCACGGCCGTCGGCTGCTTCACCCGGTCCTTGAACCAGTCCAGGCTGTCGTATCCTCCGGCCAGGACCCACCCCTCACGGCCGTGGCGGTCCAGCAGTTCGACCGCGTCGTCGATCGTCGTCGGCTGCAGGAGTTCGAACCCCGTCATCGCATCGCTGAGCATGACTTCTCCTACTGGCTGTTGACGGCGAGCGGACCCTGCGACGGGGTGCGGCTGGCGGCCGCGTTAACGATCATGTCCGTCGCGATCGGGTTCCGGTTGAAATAATGCCCGTCGAGCGCATCGGAGACCGCACACAGCAGCGCCGCGGCCGCGCATCCCATGAGCGGTTCACCGATGCCCTTGGCCCCGACGGGGTTTTCCGGGTCCGGGATCTCGACGGCGGACCAGCTGGTCTCCCCCGGGATATCGAGGTAGGTGGGTGGCTTCGCCTGATACAGGCCCACCGCTGCGGGAAGACCCCAGCGGGGGTCGTACACATGGCGTTCCGTGAGCGCCATACCGAAGCCCATGACGGCACCTCCCCGCACCTGGGTCGCCAGGGACTGAGGGTGCAGCACGACACCGCAGTCCGCGACGCCAAGGTAGTCCAGGATCTCTACCCGACCCGTCTCCACATCGAGTTCGATCTCGATGAAGCCCGCAGCGAGTGCCGGCACGGTACCCGTGTGCCGCGGATCCCGGGCGACGCCGATCAGACCGCTGCCAGCCAGCGCCTCGGCCGACCGGCGGGTCATCGGATTGATGTCTTCGGGCAGGTTCATCCCGCTGTACGTGCCGCCCATCTCGATGGCCCACCGCGCGGCCTGTGCGTAGCTCATCCTCCACCCGCCGTTGGTGCGGTGCACGAGTGTTTCGTTTTGCGCGTCCCACTCGTCGGGGCGTCCTCCGAGCCGGATGGACGCGATCTGCTTGAGCTTCTGGAGCGCGTCCTGAGCGGCGACGTAGTTCGTCCGGGTCATGGTGAACGACGTGTTGCTGCCGAACTGACCGTTGTTCCACGGAAGATGACGGCTGGAGTCACCGCGATGGATCACGCAGTTCTCCCAGTCGTAGCCGAGGACCTCGGCCGCGACGCGAGATGTCGCAGCGTACGAGTAGGTCCCGAGGTTGCCGATCCCCGTATGGATATGGAGGATGCCCTCTTCGTCGATGCGCACGAGGCCGTCGAAGCCGCTGGAGCCCGCGGAGTGATACGCCTGGCCGACACCGACGCCGCGGACCTTCGAGCCGTCCCGTTGTCCGCTTCGGGCACGGCGCTCCGCCCAGCCGAACTGTTCCGCACCCTGATCGAGTGCTTCACCGAGGTGCGCGCTCGTGATGGGGCCACGGCTTCCCCCGTAAAGCGCGGAACTGTCCGGAGCGTTGATCGCCCGGATCGCGACCTGATCGAGCCCGAGATCACGAGCCGCCTTGTCGAGCAGTGGCTCGACGGCGCAGGCGATCTGGTTCTGGCCCGGACCCCGCTGA
>CALHIO010000196.1 GCA_938030915.1 uncultured Gemmatimonadota bacterium | reverse complement strand
CGGTCGAGGTTCTGCTCCCTGTCGTGGCGTCTGCCGGCCCGGTCGCCGGGATCGAGACGGATGCGCAGAAGCCGGAGGCCGAGGTCGAGGACGTCGCCATGCCCGAGCCGGTGCCGACGGAAGACACCCCGATCCCTCTGGCGGCCCCCGTCGTGGTGCGACCAGAGCTGCTCGATCGTGCTCGCTCGGAGCAGCTCCTTCAGGATGCGTATTCGATCCGCCTGCAGCGTCGTGGCGTCGGTGGAACGGTCTGGCTGCGGCTGTGGATCGACGAGACGGGTCTTCCGGGCAATGCGACGGTGCTCCGGAGTTCCGGGGCGGAAGAACTGGACAGGACCGCTTTACGGGTCGCCCCCAGGTTCACCTTCACGCCGGCTCGCCTGGGTGATGATCGCTTTGGGACGTGGATTCAGTTTCCGGTGCTGTTCGAGCCGGATCCCGAGCTGCTCGGGCGGGAGCTTCGTCCGGCGGTCGATCCTCTCGGTCTTCCTACGGTTCCCCGGGACGAGTGGTGGCAACTTCGGGAGCCCATCGATCTCGCGTCTCTTCCCAAGCAGGTACGCGGTGTGGATGCGGCGGAGCGGGAGGCAGCGGAGGCCGATCTTCTCCGTGCGCTGCCGGATCAGACGATTGGGGATCGGTACGGACCCCTCAGCGCCATCCTGGAGGGTGTAGCCCCGGAAGGGAATGCTCCAGCTGACTGGCGGTCGGTCGTGGGGTCGTCACTGACCCACGCGATCGATTTGGGCATGGAGACGCCGTCGTCGCTGCTGGCCTTCGGTCGGATCCGGCTGCGCCAGGGACTCAGGACGGAGGCGCGCTCTCACTTCGAGCGAGGGTTGCAGATCGCGATGCTGGATGATGCATCGGTCAGCTCCTGGGTCGTCGCAGAACTTCATTATGAGCGTGCACGACTGATCCGTGAACACTGGCTCGCGTCGGACGGGGTCGGGCGTGTCGACGCCTCGGCGTTTCGTGGCGCGCAGTGTGAACAGGCGCGCTCCTCCGGCGGCGCCGACTTCGGCTTTGCATCCGTCGAGCGGCTGATCGCGTGGAACTATCTGTGCCCATCGGAGCTGGCCCGGGTCATGAACGAGGGCTTCGAACCGTCTCCGGGCAACCGCGGCAGTGACCTCACGCTCATGATGGCGTCGTACCGGGCGGCCGTGGAATCGTACCCGGGCCACGAGGGGGCCAACACTGACCTCCTGGTCACGCTGGCGCTGGAGGAGCGCTGGGACGATCTGCTCCGGGGCGCGCGTCGCTTCGTGCATGTCAGCGGTGGTCACCCGATGGCACTTCTGCTGACCGGGCTCGGGCTCCACCGGGCCGGGCAGACGGAAGAGGCGGCCGGCGTCTTCGAGGCTGCGCTCGAGCGGATGTCCGTCGAGGACGCCGCAGAGCTTACCGATGTGGGCTTCCTGCTCGACCGGGTTGGCGAACGCGGGTACCGGGATCGTGGAGCGGCCGAACGGCGGGTCTACAACGCCGACGTCTGGGCGACCCGCGATCGCATACCTTCGACGGCAGTGAACGAGCGCTGGGTCGAGCACATGGCGCGCGCGTCCATGGCGCGTCTGCGCTACGGCGGGGTCTTTGGCGATGCGGGCGAGGTCTGGGTACGTTTCGGGGGACCCAAATCCATCCACATCATCGACGATGGCGGGGGGCGGCTGACCGAGTTCTGGGACTACGGGAACAGCGGCCCCGACATCACGTTCGTCCGCTGGGTCTCATCGGAGAGGACGGACCTGACGCCCGAAGGGCGCGCCTACGTCGACGACCTGGGGAAGATCTTCCCTCCACAGTGAACAAGAAGAACATCTCGGACGTCGACCTCGACGGCCTCCGGGGACGCACGGTGATTGTCCGCGCTGACCTCAACGTGCCCCTCGACGCCGGCGTCATCTCGGACGATCAACGGATTCAGGCCTCTCTGCCCACGCTTCGGCGTCTGACCGACGCAGGAGCGCGGGTGGTTCTACTCTCTCATCTGGGCCGACCGAAGGGGCAGGTCGATCCGGCCTACTCGCTCGCGCCGGTGGCAACCCGATTGAACGAGCTCCTCGAACCCAGGGTCCATTTCGTTCCGCACACGGATGGGGGTGCGGCCGTGGATGCCCTCGACGCGGTTGGAGAGGGAGAGGTCGCGCTTCTGGAGAATACACGCTTCGTGCCGGGTGAGACTACCAACGACCCGGCACTCGCTGCGTCGTGGGCGGCGCTCGGCGATCTCTTCGTCAACGATGCATTCGGGACGGCCCATCGGGCTCATGCATCTACCGCAGGCCTCGCCGAGGCCATGCGTTCGAAGGGTGGGGAAGCGGTCGCGGGTCTGCTGCTGGCCAGGGAACTCGAGTTCCTCGCAGAGGCGCTCCGCCTTCCGGAGCGGCCCTTCGTCGCGATCATCGGAGGGGCGAAGATTTCGTCGAAGATCGGTGTCGTCTCGTCGCTTCTTCCGCGTGTCGACCGTCTCCTCATCGGCGGTGCCATGGCCAACACCTTCTTTCGTGCGTTGGGGCTCGGAACGGGAGACAGTCTCGTCGAAGAGGATTCGATCGGAGTCGCGAAGGAACTTCTGGACCAGGGGGGTGACCGACTCGTGCTCCCGGTCGATTGCATCGTGGCGAGTGAGATCACTCCGGACGCCGAGCGTCGTCCCACCGGGCGTACCGCGGTCCAGCCTGGCGACCGGATTCTCGACATCGGTCCCCGGACACGGGAGCTGTTCGCCGGAACGATCGGCGAGGCGAGGACGATCGTCTGGAACGGTCCGATGGGCGTCTTCGAAATCGATGCGTTCGCCGAAGGTACCGTGCACATCGCCCATGCTGTGGCCACGGCGTGCGACGCGGGTGCGATCGGCATCCTCGGTGGGGGCGATTCCGCCGCGGCCGCGCAGCGCGCGGGCGTGATGGATCGACTGACTCATGTCTCCACGGGAGGGGGCGCCTCCCTTGAATTACTCGCCGGCGCGGAGCTGCCCGGCGTCGACGCACTGACCGACCGGAGCAGCTGATGGCCGTCATCGCCGGCAACTGGAAGATGCACCATGGGCCGGCCGACGCAGCCGCCTTCCTCACAGAGTTCGACGCGACGTCCGTGTCGGCCGCACACGAACTGATCGTGTTCCCTCCCTCGATTTCTCTGTATGCCGTGGCCTCCTCTCCCCATCGGGATCCGCGTCTTCAGGTCGGGGTTCAGAACGTCCACTGGGAGGACGCGGGCGCCTTCACCGGCGAGACCTCGGCACCGATGGCAGCTGGAGCGGGGGCGACGTTCTCGTTGATTGGTCACTCCGAACGCCGTCACGTCTTCGGGGAATCCGATGAGGACACGAGGCGGAAGGTCGAGGCCTCGCTCCGTGCTGGTCTGGTACCTGTCCTCTGTGTGGGCGAGACCCTCGAGGAGCGCCAGTCCGGAGCCGTGGAACGGGTGATCCTTCGTCAGCTCGACGCCGTCCTCGGCGCGCTTCGCGACGCTGACCGGTTCCTCGTGGCGTACGAGCCGGTGTGGGCCATCGGTACGGGGGAAACGGCGACACCAGCGGACGCTTCGTCGGCGCACGGTACGCTGCGTGCGCGACTCGAAGAGGTCCTCGGGGTCGCGGGAGCGGCGACCGTCCCGATCCTTTACGGCGGCTCCGTGAAGCCGGGGAACGCCTTGGAACTCATGTCGTCCGTGGACGTAGATGGCGTCCTCGTCGGTGGCGCGAGCCTGGAGCCGACGTCCTTCGCGGAGATCGGGGCAGCGGTGGGCTGAAACGCCCGTTGACACCCCTTCCGGCCTCTCCGACGTTTATCGACTTACCCCGAAGGGAATCTGTTCGATGTATGGTTTCTTGCTGGCCGTCCTCGTGCTCGACGGCATCTTTCTTTCCGTCGTCATCCTGCTTCAGGCAGGGAAGGGCGGGGGCCTCGCGGCCGTGGGAGGCAGTGGGGGCACGATGGCGGATGGCGTGCTCGGTGGCCGACAGGCGACGACGGTGCTGACGCGTGCGACGTGGGGCGCTGGAGCAGCCTTCATGGTGCTCGCTCTCGTCCTCTCGATCATGTCGTCGCGTTCCGCAGTGCCGGAGTCCGTCATTCAGGTGAACGCTCCCGCGACGCAGTCTGCGCCGGCGCCCGTCCTCCCCGGTCTCGACGAGCCTGCGGCCGCCGCGACCGAGGGCAACTCTGGCAACGAGGGCAACTGACCCCTTGAACCGCGAAAGCGGGATGTTGCCTGTCGAACCGCGAAACGGCGGACCTCTCTGGGGCCGCAGTTCCCTTGTGCCTGAAGGACACCGTGTCTGATTCGACATACGGTCTGGGGCGGACCGAGCTCCACGACCTCTACCACGCGCTCTGCTTGACCCGAGCGGCTGAGGAACGTCTCGAGCTTCTGCAGAAGCAGGGGCACGTTACGGGCGGGCTTTACCGATCCCTCGGTCAGGAGGCGGGAGCCGTGGGCGCGGCGTATGCCCTGAGGCGCCGGAATGACGGATCCGGCGACATGCTCTGTCACACGATTCGGGCAGCCGGAGCACTCTTTCTGTTCGGTGGGGAGCTGATCGACTTCTTCCGTCAGTACATGGCGAAGGGGACCAGTCCCACTCGGGGCCGGGAGGCCAATGTGCACTGGTTCGACTTCGAGAAGGGGTTCGTCGGCCCCGTGTCACCGCTCGGCACCATGATCGAGATCATGGCGGGGATGACCCTTTCGTTTCGCCTGAAGGATGAGGAGCGGATCGGAATCGTCTTCTACGGCGATGGCGCATCGTCGACGGGTGCATGGCACGAGGGTCTCAACTTCGCTGCCGTACAGCGCTGCCCGATGATCCTGATGGTCGAGAACAATCAGTGGGCGTTTTCGACTCCGACTTCCAAGAACACGCGTGTTTCGAGCTTCACCGATAAGGGGCCGGGATACGGGATCGGTGCGGAGTCCGTGGATGGTACCGACGTGCTTGCGGTATTCGATGCGGTCCGCCGCGCGGCGGCCCTCGTACGGTCGGGAGAAGGGACGCGTATGGTCGAGCTCAAGTACTTTCGTCGGAAGGGGCACGCTCAGCACGATCCTCAGGACTACGTCGACCCCGAGGTGATCCGGATGCGGGAAAAGAAGGACCCCGTCGACCTCTATCGAGCGCGTCTCCTCGACAACGACTGGGCCTCGGAGGAGGAACTGGTCGCAATCGAACACGAGACCTTCGAAGTGTGCCGTGTTGCCGCAGAAGCGGCGATCGCCGAGCCCTATCCGGACGGACTCGACGCGGTTACGGACGTCTACACGGACCTCACGACACCGCATCCGTGGACCCGGGGTGACAGCCCCGACCCGACCCTGGCCTGAACGACGAGGAATGATGGACCGCGAGACTCCGGAACACCTTCTCAAGACGAAGCGTGGCGAACCCGTCACGATGCTCGAGGCGATCTCCGAGGCACTCTTCGAGGAGATGACCCGCGACGACTCAGTCTTCCTCATGGGCGAGGACATTGGCGTCTACGGCGGTGCATTCAAGGTCACGCGCGACTTCCTCGCGCACTTTGGCGAGAACCGGGTTATCGACACGCCGATCGCGGAAGGGGGCTTCACGGGCGCAGCGGCCGGGGCTGCTCACATGGGTCTTCGGCCGGTGGTCGAGATCCAGTTCATGGACTTCATTTCGCCCGCCTATGACGTGATCACGAACTACATCGCGACGTCCAACTACCGTGGGGCAGGCCCGATGCCGCTGGTGATCCGCGGGCCGGTTGGTGGTGGAAACCGGGGCGGCCCGTTCCACTCGCAGAACGTGGAGATGGCCTTCTTCCACACGCCCGGGCTGAAGATCGTCTACCCGAGCACGGCAAAGGACGCGAAAGGGTTGCTGAAGGCGTCGATCCGGGACGACAACCCGGTCATCTTCGAGGAACACAAGGGCCTCTACCGGGCGCCCGCGCTGCGGGAGGTCCTTCCCGACGAGGACTACATTGTCCCGCTGGGTCAGGCACGTACGGTACGCGAAGGCACGGACCTCACGATCGTCACATACGGTGCGATGGTGCACAAGAGTGTCGATGCGGCGGAAACGCTCGAGTCGGAAGACGGGGTATCGGTCGAGATCATCGATCTCCGGACGCTCCTTCCGCTCGATGAAGATGCGATCGTGCAAAGCGTGAAGAAGACGAACAAGCTGCTCGTCGTTCACGAGGACACACGCACGGGCGGGATCGCCGGAGAGATCGCGATTCGCGTGAGCGAGAAGGCATTCGAATGGCTGGACGGACCCATCTTGAGGGTTACGGCGATTGATGCGCCGGTGCCTTACTCGGGGTCCCTGGAAGATTATTTTCTACCGCAGACCGACGACGTCGTGAAGGCGGCGCGGTACCTCGCGGCATACTGACCAACACGGAGTGATCGAGCGTGGCTCGAATTGAAGTTCCGATGCCCCAGATGGGTGAGTCCATCGCAGAGGGGACGGTGTCACAGTGGCTCAAGCAGGTCGGCGACTCCGTCGAGCGTGACGAGCCGATTCTGGAGATTTCGACGGACAAGGTCGACGCGGAGATCCCCTCGCCGTCCGACGGAACCCTGGTGGAGATCTCGGTTCAGGAAGGTGAAACGGTCGAAGTCGGGACCATCGTGGCCTTCATCGATACCGAGGGTGGAGCAGCTGTGGCTGCGCCATCGCCTCCGGCCGAGCCCGAAGCCTCTCCGGAAGCGGCTGCGCCTGCAGCGGCGCCGGCGGCGCCGCCCGCACCGGCCGTGGCGGTACCCGCCGCCAGTGATGGCCCGCAGAGTGCTGAAGAACGGCTGCGGACGAAATCGACTCCGGTGGTTCGCAAGATTGCCGAGGAGCACGGGGTCGACATCCAGTCCGTTCCGGGCTCGGGACACGCCGGTCGCGTGACCAAGCAGGACATCCTCGACTTCATCGAGCAGGGGGGCACAGCCGCTACCCCGGCTCCTGTGGCCGCGCCATCCGCTCCCACCCCGACGCCTGCCCCGGTGACGCCACAGCCCACGGGTGCGGCTCCGGCCGACATCTGGACGACGTTCTACCGCGAGGTCCAGCATCCCGAGTTTCCGGTTCGGTCGGCGGATACCGTCGAGCCGATGGACAAGATCCGGCGGCTCACAGCCGAGCACATGGTCGTCGCGAAGCGCGTTGCCCCGCACGTCCATTCGTTCATCGAGATCGATTTTACGGCGATCGACGGCGTCCGCGCGGCCAGTAAGGAGCGTTGGGCGGCTCAGGGGGCACGGGTGAGCTACACGGCGTTTGTCGCCTGGGCGGTCTCGCGCGTGTTGCGCGAGTTCCCGATGGTGAACTCCACCGTGTCGGGCAACAACGTGATCTACCGAGGCAACGTGAACCTCGGGATGGCCGTGGATCTGAACCCAGGCCTGATCGTTCCGGTTGTCCGCGACGCCGATCACCTGGGTTTGGTCGGGATCGGGAACAAGATCGTCGACCTGGCCACCCGGGCGCGCGACCGCAAGCTCATGCCCGACGAGATTCAGGGTGCCACCTTCACGATCACCAATCCCGGTGTTCTGGGTACCCTCGTCGGCCTTCCGGTCATCCCCAAGGGTACGGCCGCCATTCTCGGAACGGGTGCGATCGAGAAGAAGGTCGTCGTGGTGACCGATCCCAACACCGGCACGGACTCGATGGCGATCCGGAAGAAGTC
>CALHIO010000195.1 GCA_938030915.1 uncultured Gemmatimonadota bacterium | reverse complement strand
TACGTACGATGAAGGGCCGAACCTCGAGAAGATCCAGGTCACCGAAGAGAACTTTCTGGGGCAGGGTGTGTTCGCCGAATTCACGCACCGCGAGAGACTCGAGACCCGGACACAGGCGGTCAGTGTCTCGACACCCCGACTCTTCGGTCGGACGGACGCGAGCATCGAGATCGGTCGTGACCGACCCGGGAGCTTCTTCAACCAGTACGTCCGATACCCCTTCATAGGTGAAACAGGGCGGTACTCGATCCGACAGGGCTACAGTCGCGGCACGAGCTTCTACTCGTACGGGACGCCCGTGGATGATCAACTCAGTCAGGTTGTCGCTCCCCAGTTCCGCGAGGTGATCGAGTTCTCGGCCGCCCAGCGATTCGGAGGCCGCGGGCGGTCTCTGATCGCGGGCATCACCGCCTCTCGGGACGTGACGCGTTTCGGAGTCATCGAGGCCGCGTCGAACGACAACCTCGATGACCTCGTGCCCTATCCCGGGGTCGTCCCGAATCCTCTGGTCCGGCAGCTGGAGGAACGGGCGTCGAGCCGGATCTGGCTGCACCTCGGGGCCCGCCAGATACGGTTTCAGGAGTACTTCGGGATCGACGGCCTGCGTGACCGGCTGCTCGTGGGGCTCGGGTACTTTTTAGGGGTCTCGGCGGGTCGGGGCTTCAGCGTCCTTGTTCCGGACGGCGCGACGGGAGTCGATGAATTCTTCGGACGCGCGAACGGTTCGTTCACCGCTCCGATCGGCTCGTCCATTCTGCACGGGGGAGCATACGTCGAGTCACGACGGGCCGAGGAGGGCTGGCAGGACATCCTCGCGGACGCAGAGCTGGCTGCACACCTCCGCAACGAGGCGCTGCCCGGTCAGACGTTCTTCGTTCGTGCGTCGTTCGCCGGTGGATGGAGCACGACGATGCCATACCAGATGAGCCTGGGTGGTCGAGAAGGTCTTCGGTTCCTGCCCGAGGACAGCTACCCCGGGGGACGCACGGTGCGATTCCTGGTCGAGGATCGAATCGTCTTCCCATGGCCGTCGAATACGCTGGATCTGGGGATGACCGTCTTCGCAGACGCGGGAAGGGTGTGGCCGGGCGACGTTCCCTTCGGCGTGGATTCGGGGTGGCGAAAAGGAGTCGGTGCGGGTGTGCGGATCGGGTTTCCACGGCGGGCGCGGCACGCCTGGAGGGCGGATGTCGCCGTTCCGCTCGACGGGCCGGATCGCTCACCGATTCTGCGCGTGACCTTCGAACTGAACCGGCTCGCCCAGGGCTTCTTCATCCCGGACCATTTCCGGAGTCGTCGTTTCGACCTGGGCGCTCACAGCTTCTAGGGGCCCCCGGGCGGGCATGCGGGGCTGGCCTAAACAGCTGTTTCTGGCCCATGTTTGAGGAGCCCCCCCATCGGCGTATACGCGGTTGACCTCTTGAGTGCCTCCATGGACATGCGTTCGCCGACGCTCCTCGTGATCGAAGCCAGCAGCGATCAGGCTCTCCTGTTCGCTGCCGCGGCTCGTCGCGCGCGTGCGGGTCTCGCAGTGCACACGGCCGCGGACGGGCTGGAGGGGATTGCCTACCTTGCCGGGCTGCCTCCATTCGACGACCGCCGCGCGCACCCGGTGCCGGAATTGATTCTTCTCGACCCGATCCTGACCGACGTCGACGGGTTCGAGGTCCTGTCGTGGATCCGAGACAGGGCGCCCGAACTCGACATTCCGGTCGTGGTTCTGACCGCGTCACCTTCAATACGCGACACGAAGCGGTTTCAGGCCCTCGGCGCACGCGAGGTGCACCGGAAGCCGGACGACCCCGCCGAGTTGAACCAACTCGTTCGGTCGATTGTCGATCGCTGGATTCGAGCCGGTGAAATGATCGGGGCGCACATCTGGGCCATGGGCTGACCCGACGCGTCTCCGTCGGTCGATCCGCGCTCCCTCAGTCCTCGTCCGCGGCCTTACGCCCGGGCACCAGTCGAAGCTCCAAAGGGCCGGCCAGCTGTTCGAGAACGGGCCCCAGTGCCTTCTGTTCCGCCCGGAGTTCGGCCAGTCCCTCGCCAAACGAGCCGAGTGAGTCCGACAGGCGCCCGATGGCTTCCTCGATCGACGCCTGGTTGGCGGAGTCGGCCTCGAGGGCCGTCGACACGGCCGAGAGGTTTCCGCTTAGGTCGTCCACGGTACGGCGTACCGACTCCATCGACTGCTGGAGGCCGGCATTCATCCTTGCGGACGTCTCGCTCAGCCCCTGCATGACCTGACGGGTGCGATCCACGAGTGCATCGATTTCGTCAATGCGGGCGCGCATGACCTGTTCGAATTCCGGCCCGGCTGCGCGGACCGGCAAGGCGCCGACTTCGGCGGAGGCCATGCCGGCGTCTTGCCGGTTGGCCACAATACTCAGCCCGAGCTCGTCGAGTCGTGTGAAGAAGCGCTCGTCGCGCTTCTGAACGGCGGAGCTCGTCACGTTGGCCACCAGGCCGGCGAGGAGCCCGAGTAGCGTCGTGTCGAAGGCGAAGCTCAAGCCGGACGCCACGTTGCCAAGCTCGGCGGTGACCCGGCTCACGTCTTCGATATCGAGATTGGTCGTCAGGAACTCGGAAAAGCCACCCACGGCGAGTGAGATCCCGAGTACCGTTCCGACGAAGCCGAGAATCGGCATGGCCCAGATGAAGAGCTTCACCGTGCGGTAGCCCGCGGCTGCGGTGTCCGCATCCAGGTCCGACTGATGACGCAGTAACTCATGCGTGCGCTGGGGATCCGCATTCGATTCCAGATAATGCAGCAACCACAGGAGCCGTCGTGCGACGGGACGCTCGCGACCCGCCAGACCGAGCAGCCGACGCTGCAGCACCCCGACTGGTTCCTGCGACATGAGCCGAGGCAGTTCACGCACCTCTCGCCGGTCCAGATCGGCGTCGTTCGCCGCCCCCTGGCGATACTTCAGGGCCAGGTCGGTGAGCGTCCAGACGAGCACGAAGACGATCAGTCCGGGTACGAGAGACATCACCCAGCCGCCCGGTGGCCGGAAGAGCCGGTAGATGTACGTCTCGGCCCCGACGACGTTCGTGATCGCGAACTGCAGGGCCAGAGAAAGAAGGAGTGCCGTGGCGACGGGAAGGAGTGCCTCAAGCGCTGAATTCGGCCGCTTGGCGCGCTTCTCGCGAGCGCCTCCTCCGCTCAATCCACCGACCTGAGCCGCGGCGCCGGCAGCAGCGACGGCCGCCGCGTCGGCGGATGCCCGGGCCGCAGCGGCGAGGTCTTCCGCCGAAGCGTCGTCAGGCGCCGGAGCGAGGCCTTCGAGAGAGGTTCCGCAGCTCCCGCAGGCATCTGCCGGAATTTCGGTGGCCGTGCCGCACTTCGGACATTGGACCGTTGCCATCAGGTACTCCACTCGCAGTCATCGAGCCCGTCGAACACCGACGCGCTCATCGTTGAGGTTTGGACAAGATACCACGCGGTGCCGGCCCGTCGCTTCCGGCTCCGAGGTCGAACCTGACCGGGAATTCGATCTCGAGCGGGCCCCACCGGGTGGCGAAGCCACGCTCTTCCGCCAGATCTCGCGCACTGCGGAAGACGTCCAGGCTTTCGATGTCGACGGCGAACTCCAGCCAGACGAAGTTCGGATCCAGCGTCCGGAGCAGCTCGTCGAACGAGCCCGTCTCCAGTTGATGGATGGAATCTCCTGCTTCTCCGGTGAT
>CALHIO010000194.1 GCA_938030915.1 uncultured Gemmatimonadota bacterium | reverse complement strand
CCCGTCCGCCTCGACATGCACGGAGTGCCCGAGCTCCGGCAGGGCATCGGAGCGCCCCGAGCGCACGATTCGACGGAAGGAGTCGTCCGAGGCGAGTTCCCACTGGACATCGATCGGGTCCAGGATGGCTCCGGCGTTTCGGACCGCGTCGGCATCGAGGCGACCCCACAGGACGACACCGTTGGGACTCGGATCCCCGGAGGCGACCCCGAACCCGAACGGGTCGCTGGAGAAGCGGACGGGTCGACCGACGCACCCGGGCAATCCACCCAGGGCCACGATCCCGGCAGCCCCGGTCCCAATCCGCACGAAATCCCTGCGGGTAAGCGAACGACCGAAGAGATCGAACCAGTTCACGACTGCGGTTCTCCGGGTACGATCAGACACTGGCCCACCCGTCGTGCCCCGAGAGCGAGGCTGCGAGGCGACGTGCCGGCAGAGCCCGTGTGTGGCCAACGTGACCGGGGATCGCGGAATCCATCCCCGGAAAGTAGGACGGGGCGCGGGTGGAGCACAGTTGGGCTTGCGGGGTTGTTCCCACACCCGAGAGCGCGCGGGAGCGTGCTCGTTCTCCGACCTTCTCCGAATGACCGAATCACGCTCCGTCCATCTGGAAGTGTTCAGCGACTACACGTGTCCGTGGTGCTACGTGGGCTGGGCCCGCCTGGAACAGGCGCTCGCGCACCTTCCGGAGGACGTCACGGTTGACGTGGAGTGGCGGCCGTTCGAGATCCATCCGGAGGTGCCGCTGAGTGGGATGCCGGTCGAGGACCTCGGATATCCTCCCGATGTCTGGACGCGTATGCAGGGAGCGCTGCGAGCCAGCGCGCGGGCCGAGGGACTCGAGGTCGGCAACCGGCCGAAGGTGGCGAACACGCACCGTGCGTTGCTTGCCGGCGCGTGGGCCCAGGCGGAACGTGCGAGTGCGTTCCCCTCGTTCCACGAACGACTCTTCGTGGGCTATTTCGCGGAGGGTCGAGACCTGGGTGACCCGGAGGTGGTGAATGACCTTGCAGCCGCCGCGGGGATTGATCCGGGGGAGATGGGCGAAGCCATCGACGGCGGGGCTTGGGAGGGTGCGCTGGCCCGAGCGACAGAGGACGCCCGTGCCATGGGGATCACCGGGACGCCGACCTTCGTCTTCGATCGTCGTGTCGCGGCGTCGGGCGCTCAGCCCGCAGAGGTTCTTCTCCGGGCTCTCGACGCGGCCGTCGAGGCTCGGGCGTCGCTCGATCCAGACTGATCCCTCGACCGAATCACAGGGCTACGTAACGGCGGTCGCCGACTACGTCATTCGACCGAGGGTACGTACACCCGGGCCCGGACAACTTCGACGTGCACACTCATTCCAGCCCGTCGACCCATGCGGATCTCAGCACTCACGATGTCCCTCGCTGGCCTTTCGGTCCTCGCGCTCGCTCTGCCGGTCCGTGCTCAGGAGGTGTCCTCGTCCAATGAGGCGCTTCAGACGCCGCCCTCGGTCGAGCGCTCCGTGGTCTTCAACTTCGGCGTTGGCCAAGGAAATCCTCTGGATCTCGCAGGGTCTGCGGCGCTCTCCTTCGAAATCGGAGAGGCGCTGGATCTCACGGTTCGCGCGACCGAGACAATCGAGATCAATCTCTTCTCACCGAGCGATCAGGTCGGGGACGTGGCGGTGCTGGTGGGGAAGCGCGCCGCCTCAGGCAAGTCGTGGGTGCGTGCCTCGGTGGGTCTCGGTTGGGCCCGTTCTCTCGACTACGGAGAGGGCTACGACTGCTACTGGTTCTCGTGTGAGTACGACGAGACCGAAGCGGTCGCGATGGGGCTTGCGCTTCAGGGCGATACGGCGCTGGCGATCTGGCGGTCGTTCGGTATCGGCCTCACGGTGTTCGGGAATCTGAATCCGGCCCGATCGTTCGCTGGCTTCTCGCTGGGGCTGTACCTCGGACGCCAGCGTTGAGCCTCCGGGCTCACGACTCGGGTCGGCCCGGCCAGTCTCCACGCTGAACGATCACGGCGCCGTCACTGACGACCATGAGTACGTCCTGCACCACGCCGATGTCCTCGAGGGGATTTCGCTCGAGAACGATGAGGTCGGCCTCGTAGCCTTCCTCCAGTCGGCCGGCCCGGGTGTCCAGACCGAAGAGTTCGGCGGCCGTGGTCGTCGCAGCGCGAAGCGCCTCAAGAGGGGACATCCCGATCTCGACCAGTTCCAGGAGTTCGTGCGCGAGGGTCGTCGTGCTGTTCGGTCCGTATCCGGTATCGGTGGCTGCGACGATCTTCACGCCGAGGTCGTGCGCCATCCCGGCCATCTCCTGGACGCGGGGAAGCATGTGTCGACCGCGGATGTTCAGTACCGCGTTGTCGTAGTCTCCACCCGGGATGGTGAGGTCCCGCACGATCGCGATCGTCGGGACGAGATACGTGCCGCGATCAGCCATCATCCGAAGCGTCGTCTCGCTCAGGTAGGTACCGTGCTCGATGCTGCGTACGCCCGCCGCGACGGCCGCACGCCCACCGGCATCGCCGTGCGCATGGGCGGACACCCCGATACCGGCTCGACGTGCCTCCTCGACCATGACGCCGAGTTCGACATCGTCAAAGAGCTGCTTTCGCGGGTCGGTGTCGGGTAGCCCGGCGCGTTCCGTGGCGTTGGTCTTCACGAAGTCCACACCCATCGAAAGAAGCGCGCGGGTCACCGAACGCACGGCGTCCGCTCCAGTGACCGCTCCACCGTCCAGTCCACCGAGTTCGGGGTGATCCTGGAAGAATCCCTCCGCCATCTGAGGCCGTATGTGGTACCCGGCTGCGAGGTATTCCGGTGTCGTGGCGAATCCGGCCCTCTGAAGCTCCCTCATGCCGACGTCGACGTAGTGGCTCGCTCCCATGCTGCGCATCGTCGTGACCCCGGAGAACAGGGCTCGACGGGCGTCTGCGTCCGACTCGACGTGGACGTGCCCGTCCATCAGTCCGGGTGCAACGTATCGGCCCGCCAGGTCGATCGTCCTGATGCCTGCGGGTACCTCACCCCCATCTGCGTCGATCGAGGCGATGATGCCGGCCCGCACGACCACGGTCGCCTCGGGGGCTATGTCTCCCGTCACCACGTCGACGACGTTCGCATTCCGCAGGACCAGGTCCTGCCCGCTGATCGAGGATACTGCGAGGGCACTCGCTGCAAGGGCGAGCATGGGAACACGAAACACGGCCGGCCTCCGGGAAGGGTGATCCCGGGAGGTTATCTCGCCTCGTGCCCGACGACTACCCGTCGTGGCGGCAGCCGGCCTTCACAGCGGGGTGGTCTTCGCACTCCGCCTCCGCCTCCGTCGCCGCGACGTTGCGTCGGACCACGACGACGGTGTCCGGCGTCACCGAGATCGAGGTGATTCCACATCCGATGATGAAACGCGGCACTTCGTCCGGATAGTCGGACGGGGCCTGTCCGCAGATCCCGATCTCCAGATCTCTAGCTTTGAACGCACTGACCGCGTGCGCGATCATCGCCTTCACGGCGGGTGAGCGGGCATCGACCGGGGTCTCGTAGCGCTGGAGGTCGTCGCGAGATACGGCGTAGACGGTCTGAACGAGGTCGTTGGATCCGATCGAACCCCCACTCAGGTGCATCCTCTGGATGAACCGATCAGCCTCGATCACGTTGGAGGGCAGCTCGACCATCAGATAGAGCGGAACGCCGGCCTGCGGGGAGAGTCCGTGCTGATCGAGGAGGGAGACGACGCGCTCGCCCTCCTCCGGGGTGCGGCAGAACGGCACCATCAGCTGGAGATTGTCGAGTCCGAACGTCTGCCGGACCATGCGGAGGGCGTCGCACTCCATGTCGAATGCGACCGAGAACTGATCGTCGACGTACCGTGATGCCCCGCGCCACGCGATCATCGGGTTCTCCTCCTGCGGCTCGAGGATCCGACCACCCATCAGCTTGCGATACTCGTTCGACTTGAGATCCGAGAGACGGACGAGAACGGGGTGGGGGTAGAACGCCGCGCAGAGATCGATCGACGTCCACCGGTCCGGGCGTCGAGCGGATCAGAGCCCGGGCGAGCTTTGCGCATGCGTGCAGGTCCAGCTGGTCTCGGGGGTTACCGGAGGCGAAGAGGGCATGAAGGGCCTCGTCGGTGTTTCCGACCCACGCCTCGAGGACTGCGGGCGCGTCGAGAAAGCGCTCGTAGGCCGAGATGGTCGTGGCGAATCCGTTCGGGATACGCACGCCTTTCTGGGTCAGCGTGCTGAACATCTCACCCGGAGAGGCCGCCTTGCCTTCCACGGACAGGACGTCACGCGCCGTGAGGTCCCGGAACCATTCCGGAAATCGATGCCGTCGTACGGAGGTCGTTTCAGGGTCTTCGGACCGCGACCCATGCCCCCGCGACGGGTTCTCGGGGTCAGCGGCCCCCTGGGGTTAGCGGCGGCCGCCCCCGTCCTCCAGCCATGCCCGGATGGCTCGAAGCTGACCCTCACCGTCCAGGCCGGCTTCGTGGATCACCATGTCCCCCGCTCCAGACCCCAGATAGTGTCCCTTCACGAACGGGTGGAGCGTGTGCTTGAGCCCCAGATCGGAGCGAATCCAGCGGTACATCGTGGGAAGCGTGAACCCGGTAATGCCCATCGTCGTCAGAGCCACCTCCTCGTTGAAGAGCTCCTCGCGCTCCTGCTGAGGAAGCCGATCGAAGAGTTCGGGACTGGCCACGTAGATCACGTCGAGGTCGATCCCCGCCTCGCTGAGCGCCGGTAGCGTATCCTGAACGAACGCGAGGGCGACACCCGAGCCCTGGAGGACAATCGTCCCGTCCGGGGCTCCGGCGGCCGAACGCAGCTTGTATACCCCATTCGCCGCCGCGGAGGCGGGAGCCAGCCCGAGGCCCTCACGATCCAACACCGGCTCTCCGGGCCGTGTGACGAAGGGGACGATGACGGCCGGCTCCGCCCGGAGCGACGCGGCCATGAGGGGCCAGATCTCCTGAGGCTCCCACGGGGTCAGCGTCACCGCCGTGCCTGGCACGTAATTCTCGAGATGCAGCTGAAGCGCCTGCGGATCGGCGTGCGTCGGCCCGTCTTCCCCCGTCTTCATTCCTGCGTGGCCGCATTGCAGGATGAAGGGTGCGTATCGGCTCGCCTCCACCTCCTGCTTCATCTGCTGGCTGATCGCGTGTACTCGGGCGGGGATGTGGCCGAGAGGGCTGATGAAGGCACCGTACGACGCTCCCGCACCGCAATGCTTCCCGAAGCCGGAGATCCCGGTCAGGATGCACGAGAGACCGTCTTCACAGATCCCACCCATGGTCAGGGTCCGGCTGCCGGGGTTGTCATCATAGTGGAAGAAGCCGGGAGCGAAGGCCGCGGAGGCACCGGAGATCGCGGTCGAATCCAGAAGGTCGGCGGCGCCCAGCAGGATCGCGCCACCCGACTCCTCGTTGAGGTAGCCCAGGACCTTGCCGAGCTGACTGCGCAGTGGGGTCTTCGATCCGATCTCGAGCGCGATCGCGTCGGGCGTAATGGCCGGATCGGAGGCACGGTAGAGGCCGTCGAGGTCCGGGGCGCCCGGGCGGGCGCGTCGGCCACGGGCGTTCAGCCCGTCCCGGGCGGTCTCGAGTCGTTTCGCAGTCTCCTCG
>CALHIO010000193.1 GCA_938030915.1 uncultured Gemmatimonadota bacterium | reverse complement strand
GACGACCTCGTCGTGATCTACTATGCAGGTCATGGAGCTCCGGACCCGGGCCGACCCGACAACCTGTATCTCCTTCCGACGGACGCAGAGCTCGGTTCCCTCGCGGCCACGGGCTTCCCGATGTGGGACGTGAAGACGGCGTTGCGCCGGCAGATCGCCGCCGAGCGTGTGCTCGTCATCGCGGATGCGTGTCACTCGGCCGGTACTGCCGACGGTGACGTCGTCGGTGGTTCGTCCTCGAACCAGATCGCGGGTGGCTTCCAGGGGCTGTTCACGCCGTCTCGTCGACTCATGATGACCGCGGCGGATACGAATGAGTTCAGCCTCGAGGACGAACGTTGGGGAGGGCACGGCGTGTTCACCCACTTCCTCCTCGACGGGCTGCGCGGCGCCGGTGACCTCGACAGCAACGGGATCGTCACCTTCACGGAACTCTTCGATCACGTGAGCAACAATGTGCGCCAGGCCACGAGTGGTCGGCAGAATCCGCAGCGAAGCGGTTTCGGCGACATCCCGCTCGCCGTAGTCGGTGGCGGGGGCCCACAGGACCGGTAACGGTCCGGGGATCGCTGGCCGCGGTCCGTACGATGTCTCGATGAACGCCTGCGCACCGCATTGCGAGCCGAGGGCGTGATGGCGGACCGATTCGACCTGAAGGGTCGCCGGGCCGGACTCATCGCCGCGGCGCTGCTGCTGCTTGGAGTGCTCGCTCCGCTGTCACCGCTCCAGGATGCGGCGACCGGTGCGTCGGTGGACGTTGCCGTGAAGACTGAGCCACTCGCCTGGATCGTATTCGCGCCTCTCTTCTCGGTGTGGGACACGTTGTCGCTGCTGACGCTGTCCCAGCATTACGCGGTACTGGTTACGCTCGTCGCGCTGTACCTCTCGGGGAGGACCAGGGCTCGGCGGCGCGCTCGGGAGGCGGGGCGCATGTCCACGGATGGCGCCTCCGGGGCGGGGCTGGGATCTCGTCTGGGTCAGGCCATCATCCGGGAGACGATACGAGCGGGGGCTGCGCTCCTCCTTCTTCTGGCGTTCTATGCCGCGGGGATGCTGCTGCCCCGGCCCATGACTGGCGTGGAGATCCTCGATGCCGACCTGATCGCGATCGACTTTCACTCCCACACCGAGTACTCACACGATGGGTGGAGCCTGTTCACGCCCCAGCGGAATCGGGCGTGGCACGAGTCCGGTGGCTTCCATGTGGCCTATGTGACCGATCACTACACCTGGCGAGGCTTCGACGAGGGTGCGGTCGACAACCCCCTCAGGGCCGGGGATCGCACGGTTCTGCTGGAGGGCGCCGAGATCCGGATCTATCGTCGCCCGACGAATATTCTGGGTTCGAGGGACCGGTACGCCTTCGCGCTGGACGAGGACTCCGTCTACATGAGTCCCGAGGCGATGGCGGACCGCTACGTGCCCGGTCACGGCGAGCGGCCTCCGACGCTCTTCTACACGATGCCCGGTAACCTCATGCGCGTCGTTCCGTTTTCGGAGGACGTGCCCTCGGGGATGATCGGCATCGAGATCAACGACGGCTCGCCGCGCGGATTGGAGCAGGTGAAGGAGGAGCGAGCCGAGATCCTCGCCCTGGCTGACTCGATGAACCTGGCGCTGATCGGGGCCGCGAATCTGCACGGATGGGGCCGGACTGTGGCATCGTGGAGCCTGATGCGGATTCCGGGCTGGCAGGAACTCGCCCCGCTCGAGGTGGGTGACCGGATCGAGGCTCTGCTGCATGGCAAGCGCCGGGATGCGGTTCAGGTCGTCGAGCGCCGGATCCCCTATCACGGAGGATCCCCCGTGCTGGTTGCACTGACGCTGCCGTGGGTGGGCATCGCGCACGTACGCATGATGAGCGTGGCGGAGCGCCTCAGCTGGGTGGTGTGGATCCTGGTAGTGGGCCAGGTGCTCGCGAGGAGGCGCTCGCCCGCCGCCTCTGAATCCGCCTGAAGCGAGTACGTCGACTAGGCGCTGACCGCGGTCCTGGGCTGTACGTCGTGGAAGGTCAGTTCGTCTTCCTGTTCGATGCTGCGTCGAAGAGTCCACTCATTGTCGAACAGGATCAGCGCGGCGCCGTCGGCGTCCTCGACCCGCCGGCGACCGTAGGCATTCGCCACCTTGTCGATGGCCTTGTCCGGGCCCGTCACCCAGCGGGCGCAGTGGAAGGGCAGTCGTTCGAGCCGTGCGGAGACGCCGTACTCGCGCTCGAGGCGATCGAGAAGCACGTCGAACTGCAGCCCCCCGACCGCTCCGACGATCGGGATCGGACCTGTGATCGAGGGCGCGAAGAGCAGCAGGATCGTCCCCTCTTCGGCCAGGTGGCTGAGGCCTCGATCGAGGTGCTTGCGGCGAAGCGCATCCTCGATGTGGACCTGTGCGAAGTGCTCCGGTGAGAATCGTGGCACCCCCGGATACTCGATGCGGCCGCCCACTGCGACTGTGTCGCCGACACGAAGGCTCCCCCGATCGAGCAGCCCGACGACGTCGCCGGCTACGGCGTTGGTGTCTGCGTGCACCCGCTCTCGGGCCATGAATTCCTGCGGCTGCGCGAGTCGGAGCTTCTGACCCGTGCGCGAAACCACGGCCTCGGCTCCCTCGTCGAACTCCCCGGAGCAGACCCGTACGAACGCCACTCGATCCCGGTGACGCGGATCCATGTTGGCCTGGACCTTGAAGACGAAGCCGGAAAACGGGTGTTCGGCAGGCGCGACCACGCCGCCGGTGCTCTCCCGGGGTGTCGGTGGCGGAGCGAGGGAGAGGAATCGTTCGAGAAAGACGTCCACGCCGAAATTCGTGAGGGCCGACCCGAAGCACACGGGGCTGGCCTCTCCCCTCGCGACGGCCTCGAAGTCCGCCTCCGCGCCCGCGATTTCGATCAGTTCGACCTCCTCCGCGAGTCGCTCCACGCCGTCGGTCCCGATGGCGGCCTCGAGTTCGTCGCTATCGAGATCGACGAGTGCCGCCTCCGGTCGGGACTGACCGTGATCACCTGTCTCCTCGTACAGCCACACCTTCGATCGCTCACGATCGTAGACGCCGATCAGGCGGCCGTCTCGGCGTACGGGCCACGTCGACACGAAACAGTCGATCCCCAGCTCGACCTGGACGTCGTCAAGCAGGCCAAGCGGGTCTTCACCGACGCGGTCGCACTTGTTGACGAAAGTATGGATCGGGAGGCGACGCTTCCGGCATACGCTGAAGAGCTTCCTCGTCTGCATTTCGACGCCCTTCCGGTTGTCCAGCAGCATGATGGCGCTGTCCGCGGCCGTCAGCGCCCGGTACGTGTCTTCGGAGAAGTCCTGGTGCCCCGGCGTGTCCAGCAGATTGATTCGGAAGCCCTGGTAGTCGAAGTGCAGGACTGACGCCGTGATGGAGATACCGCGCTCCTGCTCCATCTCGAGCCAGTCCGATGTCGCGTGCCGATCGGAACGACGAGACTTCACCGAGCCCGCCGAACGGATGGCTCCGCCGTACAGAAGCAGTTTCTCGGTGAGCGTCGTCTTGCCCGCATCCGGGTGACTGATGATGGCGAAGGTGCGGCGACGGCCGATCTCGTCGGCGAGCGCGGCGGCAGGAAGGGCCACGGATTCGGTGCGATCGTGAAAGTGAGAGGGCTCGGCGTACTTAGTCCCGGATCCGACGCCGGCGACACGGCAGCGGCGCAGAACACCGATCTGGAGTAAGATGCTCCGATTGCGACAGTGCGTCACCCCGGACCGACCCCTGCCCGCCTCGTCATCCTGCAGAACCTTGGCATCGACATCACGCCGCTGATCACCGCCCTGGGCATCGGCGGTCTGGCTGTCGCGCTCGCGCTTCAGGACACCCTCGGCAATCTCTTCGCGGGCGTTCAGATCATTTTGTCGCGTCAGGTCCGCCCTCGGGACTACGTGCAGTTGAGTTCGGGGGAGGAGGGCTGGGTCACCGATGTGGGGGCACGGAATACGACGATCCAGACCTTCCCGGACGGCAACCTCGTGTCCGTTCCGAATTCCTCTCTCGAGCACGTGGAGCAGGTGGCCCTTGATGTAGCTCGGAGCGTGCTACGGGACTCCCAAGGAGGAGTTCCCGGAGAAGAGCCTGTCCTGTTCTTCCATGCGTTCGCCGACTCGAGTATCAACTTCGAGGTTCGCATGATGGTCCGTGAGTTCAGGAGTCAGGGGCCGATTCGTCACGAGTTCATCAAGCGGATCCATCGTCGGTTCGCGGAGGAGGGAATCGAGATCCCGTTCCCGACCCGGACTCTGGTCATGCGGGGAGGCGACACTTCGGCGTCGATGAATGCCACGGCCTGACAGAGTCCTGCCCGAGCGTGAAAACGCCCCCCGGACCATCGGTCCGGGGGGCGTTCTTCCCTCATTCCGGTGCGTCCGAATCAGCCAGTCGCACCCGGGTGCAAGTGGAACTTCACGCGGGTGTTTTCCCACTCCAGAACGACATCGCCCATGGTGTTCTCGGACATGGGCTCGAAACGGTACTGGAGCGTCTCAACGTACTCGTCCATCGCTTCGACCGGCACCGTGAAGGTACCGACCTCGCTGGAGCGCACGTTCTCGTCGATCGGAATGCCCCAGCGCTCCCAGTTCGAGTTTACGAAGAAGACCCACTCGTCGGGACCGGGGATCGCGTAGATCGAGTAGCTGCCGGGGCCTACCTCGACGCCACCGATGCTGGCGGCACCCGCGAGGTGGATCGTCGTCGGCTCGTTTGCGCCGATACGCTCGGGCTGCCCGTGGACGACGAGCCCCCCCATGATCTCACGGCCACGTGCGGACGGAGCGCCGTAGCAGAGAAGGCCGTCGTTGCCCCCGACCGCGAGTGACGTGGACTGCAGAGGGCTCGGGCGCTCCTGGGCTTCGGCCATCGTTCCACGGGCGAGGTAGCACTCGAGTGCGTCGCCCGCTGCGACGTCCATGTCGCTGGCGGTTGCCGTGCCTTCGTCCATCGCTTCACCACCGCCGCCGCAGGCGGTGACCACGAGGCCTCCCATGACGAGGGCGGAGAAGGTCGAAAATCGTCGCATGATGACTCCTGGGTCCATCGAAGTTGAGTACGGGCGAACGTTAGAAGCTATGACGTGTGTCCGTACCGGTCGACAGGTATCGGGTCTTTTTGGGTAGGTGCTCCCTTCACTCGTCTTGCTCCTCCTTGAGCCAAAACCTATCTGTACGTGCCCACCCAGCCGCTCCATGGAGGTCAGAGCGTGGCGAACGAGCCCCGGCTCGCCGTTGAATCCATCGCCGGCAGGCGCGACTACCAGGAGGATTCCGTCCTGGCGCAGCACCTGTCCGACGGCCGCACCCTCGTTGCGGTCGCAGATGGCATGGGTGGGCATGCGGCAGGTGAAGTCGCGAGCGCGCTGGCGCTCGAAACCCTGCTGAGCTCCCTCGAGGCTGGAGATGCCCTCGACGAGGCCTTCGTGAAGGCAAACACCGAGGTCTGGAACAAGGCGCGGGAGCCCGGCAAGAAGGGCATGGGCACGACGCTGGTGGCGGCCCTGGTGGAAGACGGCGAGTACATGATCGCCAACGTCGGAGACAGCCGCGGCTATGTGCTGTCGGCCGGTACGATCCTCCAGGTCACGCACGACCACTCGTTCGCGGCCGAGGCGGAGCGACACGGGCAGCCGATCTCGGAGGAGATGGCGATCCGCTACAGGGATGCGCTTACGCGGTCGGTCGGGACCGAGGAGTACGTCGAGGTCGACGTCTTCGGTCCGTTTCCAGTGCAGGACGACACGGCTCTCCTGATTTGCTCAGACGGCCTGTACAAGGTGCTGGAGGACGATGCGCTCCTTCGTATCTACCTCGAGTCCAGCGGTCCGCGTGGAGCGGCTCAGACGCTCGTCACGACGGCGTTCGACGATGGGTCGGACGACAACATCTCCGCAGCGATCGCAGAATACGGCGAGATCCCCAGGGCGATCGCGCAGGGAACGATGCCGATCGACTTCGTTCCGCCCTCCGTGGACGAGGAGACGGAGGACGTGGAGCAGGTCGGGCAGGTCGACGACGAGCCCGAAGCCGACCTTGCGGGGAGTGGCGAGGTCACCGAGCCCGGGGAAGCCCCCGCCGTCATTGCGGCAGAATCGACATCGGATGATGTCCCGACGGCGACGGGCAGCAAACTCGGGCCGATGATCGTACTGCTCGTGGTGATCGGCGCGCTGCTCGCCCTACTGGTTCTCTAGCGACCCCACCCCCTCGCGTTCGGTCGGGCGGACGGGACGGCGCCGCCCCGCCTTCGGAATCGAGTTCCGTCAGGCCACGTCGTCCATGAACGTGATCGTGAGGCCCTGTGACTCGATGACGTCGCCGTTCTTGAGACGGGAGCGCTTGGTCCCTTTCCCGCCGACGGTCATCGATCCGAACACGGCCAGATAGCGCACCTCGGTGCCTCCATCGAGCGTCATGAGCAGGACGTGGTGCTTCGGCCCCTTGGGCACGCGCAGGTCGCAGAGGTCGTCCGTCCCGATCAAGACCGCGGGCTGGTCCGACAGGTAATGCGTACCGCGCTGCCCGCCGGACTCCCAGATGAAGTGCGCGCGCTTCTTTCGATCCGCTTCCTTGAGGAGCTCTTTCACCTCGTGCGGATTGATGTGCATGGTCCCGGGCACGCCTGCGACGGGCGCCGGTGCGGGCGCGGGGCGATCCGCCATCGGGTTCGGCGTGGCGACCGGCACCTCACCTTCACCCAGCGCCTTGCCGAAGACGATCGAGAACTTTCCGAAGCCGATCTCGTCGCCGAGCCCGATCGATCGGGCACCTTCGATGCGCGCGTTGTCGATGAACGTGCCGTTCGACGATCCGAGGTCTTCGACCTCCCAGCCGCTGTCGCCGAGGCGGATCTCTGCGTGTCGTCGAGAGACCGAAGGGTTGTCGATGATCACGTCCGCCGCATCGTCACGACCCACGATGATCGACGGCTGCTTGAAGTCGTACGCCTGCATCACGCGACGTCCCAAGAGCAGCGTCAGTTTCGGCATCGTCTTCCCTCGCTCACGGACAGGTCAGGTTATGGTCGAGTGCGGGCACCCGGACAGTCGAGTGATTCGCGCCCATTATGCTGCGGGCACCGTGCCGAGGCCAGATTTCACCTCTGTCAGAGTGCTCCGGACACCTCGACGCACCGGGGGTGCTGCGGCACCAGTGCGAGGCAGTCGTCGATCAGTTCTCGCGCGTCAGCGGGTGAACCGTCCGCCTGTGCGGCTGCCGCGTCCCACGCCATTCGCTCGCCCACCTTCAACAACAAGGCAGAGGCCTCCTGGCTTTCCGGCTCGAGCTCGGCGAGCCGCAGGGCATAGCTCCGCACGTCCGAGCCTTCGGAGCCGAAATATCGATGATCGGTCTGTGCGGTGACGGCCAGGTCGGTGAGCCTGCGAACCTCCCACGAGACGTCGACCGCGGCGCCAGCGTCGCGCAGGCGTTGGACCAGCGATGGGATTTCAGCCTCGTCGAGAGGGAGGAGGAAGGGTGTCTGTACATCGGCGAGAGCCGCCACAGGTAACAGCTGGACCCCTCCCTCCGCTCCGTCTTCGGTGATCCAGACGTTGGCAACGCTGCCGCTCTGGATCATGGAGAGCAGTCGGTCCGAGTCCAGGGTGCGGCCCCATGGCTGCGCCCAGACCGTTGCACTGGCTGCAGCTAGCACGATCGCCGCCGCGACCAGTCGACCGGGGGTGGACTTCTTTTTCGAGGGTCGAGGTGCTGGGTGCGCCCTCTGCGCCTGAGCCGGTGGCTGTGCGGACGGTACATCCAGGCCAGCCGTCGCTGCGGCGCCCGCGGGTGCGGCGAACTCACCGCCCTGCGAGATGCTGATGAGGGTGTCACGCAGCTCTCGCGCGGACTGGAATCGCTCGGCGGGATCCCGTCGCAGCAGCTTCATGACG
>CALHIO010000192.1 GCA_938030915.1 uncultured Gemmatimonadota bacterium | reverse complement strand
GACGTACCAGTCCGTTCTGCGTGGCCACGTCAGGTACTATCCGAGAGGTTGGAAACCGGAATATCTCGAATGGGTGAAGGTCCAGTACGGGCTGACGCTCAGTGGCGACTGGCCGCACTACGCGAAGATCCGGGCGGGTCAGCGGATGATCCTGTTCGAGGACCCGGTAGTCTACGAGTGGCAGCACATCGGGACCAAAGCGCTCGTGATCGGTGGAGCTGACGACAGGCTGGTCTCGGACTTCCCCCGCCTCGCTCGGAACGTGGCCGAACAGCTTCAGAACGCGCAGCTGATCATCTACCCCGAGGTGGGACACTCACCGCACCTGGATAATCCGGAGGAGTTTCATCCCGACCTGATCGACTTCCTTCGCTCGGACCCGGACGAGCCCGCGGATCAGGGCTGGGTGAACACCAGCGTGGGCCGCTCGGAGGGGTGATGTCCGCTCGATTTGGTGTCCTTTTCGTGGCGCTGAGCTTGACCGTCACGGGGCTGGCCGATGCCGAAGCGCAGGAGCGAGGGTCGGGGATGACGCCGCTCGGGACCCCGGAACTCCGGGCCGAGCTCTTCGACTCGATTATGGAGATGACCCGGCGCCGAGAGGCGTGGTCACCCTTCAAGGAAGAGGGGATGGGGTACGATCCGCTCGCAGAGATGGAGGCGGTTCGCGATCAGGTGGTGAACGCCGGCACCGAGGAGGAGCTCTATTACGCGTTGACGCTCCTCTCCAACGCCCGGCGCGATTCCCATCTGTACCTGACTCCGGTACCCGATGGGCTGTCCGGCCCGCGGCTGCCGGAGGTGCACGCTCCGATTCAGGTGCGCCCGGATTATACGGATATGTCCGCGCCGGGATTCTTCGTGTCGGGGGTGGACCGCGCCGCGCTCACGGGCTCCGGGCTCCCGGGGGCGGATCGTGTGGCGATCGGGGACGCGATCGTGTCCGTCAACGGACGAGCGATCCCGGACTTCGTGGAGACGTTGCGGGCATGGACGCGTCACAGCGCGCTCCAGGGCCTCTACTGGAGGCTCGCGCGCGACGTCCCGATCCGGGCGCCGGCGACGGCCCCGTCGATGTACGGTGAGACGCTCGACCTCGAGCTCGAGGACGCCTCGGGCGAACGGTATCGCGCGTCGCTCCCGTACCTCGATCCCGCAGACGTCTCGCTCGAGCTGGGCGAGGCGGAGTTGTACCCCGGATTTTCCGTCGTGATGGAGCGATTCAACTTCAACGTGCTCCGACCGGACGACGGGCGGCCTATCGTGCTGCTCCAGTGGCTCGACTTCGAGTACGAGCTGATTCAGGACATGGTCGACCTGATGGAGTATGCCGAGTCGGAGGGGATTCTCGAGCACACGATGGTTATCGACGTGACCGCGTCCAGTGGGGGCTCTCGGGGCGCGTACGCCTTTCAGAGGCTGGTGGACAAGCCGTTCCGCACCACATTCGGAAATCTCCGAATCAGCGATGCGGCGATCGACATGATCGACTCGTGGGCCATCGAGCCGGACCGTGACGTCCCCGAGATCTTCGGTCTCAACGAGAGCCGCTCGTGGCTGCACGAGTGGGCACGCACCGGGGCGCGGCAGGATGTCGAGGACGGGCTGGAGTACACGAGGGCCACCCCCTTCAAGCTCGCGCACCTTCCGCAGGAGGCTGAGGACGGAATCCTCGAGCCCGCGCCGGTTCACTTCTCTGGCCCGATCGCCATCATCGGTGGGCCCAACGGAGGGTCGCACCTGGATCAGTTCGTCTCGATGTTCGCCGACAACGACCTTGCGTTCACGATCGGGATGCCGACTGGCGGCTACAGCAACACCTGGGAAGCCGAGGAGACGTTGTACTTCCCGGGGACCGATCAGCCGGTCGTACAATTCATGTGGAACATCGGACACACGCTGCGCCCGAACGGGCAGATCCTGGAGGGCAATGCGGTGCAGCCCGAGATCTACGTGCCGCTGACACGGGAGAATTTCCGCACGTACCATCGGGATCTGCTCGAGGCGGCGCTTGCGAGGCTGGGGCGTCCGGTGAGCTGACGCGGCGTCGGGCTCCGAGCAGATACTCTTTCGCCGTCTTTCGGTCACTAAATGATTCAGCGGTCGAGGGCGATGCGCCAACGGAGGCAAAGAAAACGCCCTTCCCCCGGCGGCGGAGGAAGGGCGTCTTCGTCGGGGTCTGGCCCCCTATTCCGTGATGTGCGCTCCACACGTGACGTAGTTGATCACCTGCGCATTCTCGATCCATCGACCGCACGGATCACCATCGAACAGCATTCCCTTCATGGAGAGCTCACCATCGAGTGAATACCGCTCGTAGATCCCCTCGGTGACCCCGTTGCGATAGGTGACCATCTCTACGAGCCGGCCGTTCATGAACCAGCGGCGGGGCCCATCGAACTGCCCGTTTCGATAAGAACCCTCCTCGTAAAAGTCACCGGATTCCCAGTACGCGCGGTAGGGGCCGTCGAGCCGACCATCGACATACGTACCTTTCTCGAAGATCGCCCCGCTCTCGAAGTACCACTCGTAGGGGCCGTGCCGAACCCCGTCCTCGTACGTTTCCTTCGAACTGAGGCGGTGGTCCTTGATCAGGCGCTCGAAGGGGCCTTCATAGCGACCTCCGCTAATTCCGAGGTGCTGCGCAATGCGACTCGACTCATCCGCGTAGGTCGTGACCGCGACACCCGTGAACGGCGCCATGTCACCCGGGTCGAGGTAGATCTGACCGTCGCGCACAAGCCCGTCGAAGTGCCGCTCCCCCGACGACAGAAAGGGGAGAGCGCACACGATCAGAAGCACGGTGAACTTCAGGAGCGCTTTCGGTGAGCTGAAGAGCGGCGTTCTGACCGTTTCCGGAGCGCTGTCGGACATATCACGCAGGGGCCGAAGGAAATCTCGGGCAAAGTACACCCGCCCGACGGCGTAAACAAATGTTTTTTTGGGCGGAATCACACGCCCACGAGCCAATCCCGCTCTATCGATCAGCCAGGGCGTGGTCCCATTCCTGACGATTGTGGGTGCCGTCGCAGAACGGTTTGTTCGACGAAAGGCCGCACCGGCAAAGGAAAAACGGCTTTCCTTCACGAGTTTCGATCGGGTTGCCTTCGTGATCTACCAGCGGCACCGGGCCTTCAATTTTATACGAGCCGGTCTCGGACACGGTAATTCGAAATTTTGGATCGGACATGTGGCGGTCGGATGAGAGAAATGAGAGGGAGGAGAACCCCGGATGGTCGGGGCGGTTCCGCCTTGGTGGGGCACGGGGACCCGGATAGATTCCACCCGGTTTCGGCACCGAAGCTCCAGCCGCGCGCGAGGGCGGGTGATGACCCCAGAACGCAGGAAAACCGTTGCCGTCGATGTGGGCGGTGTCCGTATCGGCGGCGATGCTCCCATCGTCGTCCAGTCGATGACGAACACGGACACGGCGGACGTTCAGTCGACCTACGACCAGATCCGGCTGCTGGCTGACGCCGGCAGCCAGCTGGTTCGCGTCACCGTGAACAACGACGACGCGGCGCAGGCTCTCCCGGACATCGTCTCGCGGCTGCGCGCCGCGGGCTACGACACGCCGATCGTCGGAGATTTCCATTACAACGGACACCTGCTGCTCACGAGGTACCCGGAGGCCGCCCGGGCTCTGGCCAAGCTGCGGATCAATCCCGGCAACGTGGGCACCAAGCACAGGGACGCGAACTTCACCCAGATCGTCGAGGTCGCGCTGGAGTACGACAAGCCGGTGCGCATCGGCGTGAACTGGGGCTCACTCGATCAGCGTTTGCTCACCGAACTCATGGATGAGAACGCGGAGCGTCCGGAGCCTCTCGACGCCCAGGACGTTCTCCTGGAAGCGCTGGTGGAAAGTGCCCTCCGCTCGGCGGCGCTGGCGGAGGAGATCGGACTCGCGCACGACCGCATCGTGCTCTCGACCAAGGTGTCTTCGGTCCCCGAACTGCATCGAGTATATCGGATGCTGTCGGCGCGGTCCGATTATCCGCTTCACCTCGGTCTGACCGAGGCAGGGCTGGGAGCGAAGGGGATTGTGGCGACGACGGCCGGCCTCGCACCGCTCCTCATGGAGGGGATCGGCGATACGATCCGCGTCTCGCTCACGCCGAGTCCTGGCGGAGACCGCGCGGAAGAGGTTCGGGTGGCCCAGCAGGTCCTGCAATCTCTGGGAATCCGGCATTTCGAGCCTCAGGTGACCTCATGTCCCGGGTGTGGCCGCACGACCAGTACGTTTTTTCAGGAGATGGCCGAGGACATCACGGCCTACATCCGGGAGATGATGCCCGAGTGGCGAAAGGCATATCCGGGCGTCGAACAGATGGATGTGGCCGTCATGGGATGCGTAGTGAACGGGCCCGGCGAGTCCAAGCACGCCAACATCGGGATCTCCCTGCCCGGCACGTTCGAGGAGCCGAAAGCTCCCGTGTACGTGGATGGAGCCCACACCGTGACCTTGAAGGGTGACGGGCTGGTCGATGAGTTCAAGGAGATCCTCCAGGACTACGTGGAACGGACGTACGGAAGTGGCGCGGCCGTCTGACTTCCGGATGCGTGCCTGGACTGGTTGACCCAGTGCGAACTCGGGACTGAGTCGCTCTGGGGCCTGAACCGGCTAGAATCATCGGTCCTCTACAGCGGTCGGCGGCAACGCTGCGTGCGTGACTCGGCGTCTCACATTCGTTCGAGCACGAACGAGCCGAGCCGACCGCCGTTCAGACCACCCGTTCCGGGGGATGCATGAGTCACTCCAGGCGCACACTCAGTCTGGTCACTGTCGTGTTGATCTTCGCCCTGCTCGGCGCGGGCGTCGTATGGCGCGTTGTGGGCGACGGCCTGCTGGGTGGCGACGCCACCGAGGATGCCGCGCCTGTGGGGATTGCGCCTCCGGACGGGGACGCTGCACCGCAATTCTCCGCGACCGTGGCACAGCCGGTGGGCGGTGCCCAGGTCGTCCTGGATACGCTCTGGATTCGCGTGCGTGCCGCCGGCCAGGCAGAGGCCTACCGCCGAACAGCACTCGCTGCACAGGTCGGCGGCATCATCATGCGGATCCCGGTCCGAGAGAATGATCCGGTTTCGGTCGGTACCGGTCTGGTCCAGATCGACACGATCGAGCATGCGCTGGGTGTGGCTCAGGCGCGCGCGGATCTGTTGGCGGCGGAAACCGATTATCGCCAGCAGGTCCTGTTCGACGACGCGATCGAAGAGGTGGCGATCCGCCGTGAGCGTGAACGGATCGCTCGATCGCGAAGTGGGCTGGATCAGGCCGAGGTGCGGTTGAGGCAGGCAGAGCTTCAGCTGGCTCGCACCCGGGTTGGCTCGCCGTTCGGGGGCCGAGTCGCGGATCTGGGAGTCGTAGAGGGGCAATACGTGACCGTGGGGACCGAGCTGATGACGATCGTCGACCTGGACCCGATCAAGGTCGAGGTCCAGGTCCTCGAGGCAGAACTGGGCCTTCTGGCGGCGGGGCGTCGGGCGGAGGTGACCTTCGCGGCGTTCCCCGGTGAGGTCTTCGGGGGTGCCATCGAGACGATCAATCCCGTGGTCGATCCGGAGAGTCGCACCGGGCGGGTGACCGTGCTGTTGCCGAATCGGGACGGGCGCATCAAGCCTGGGATGTACGCCGAGGTGTCACTCGACGCGGAAGCGCTGCCGGATCGGATTCTGGTGCCCCGCAGCGCGATCCTGGAGCGGGGTACCGGGCAGCGGCGAACGATGCTTTTCGTGCATGAAGAAGGACCCACGGGAGCGCTCGCGAAATGGCGCTACGTGAACCCCGGGCGTGAGAACGATACTCATGTCGAGATCCTCCGCGAGGGACCGGAGCAGGGGATGGTCGAACCGGGTGAAGTCGTGCTGATCGACGGGCACCACTATCTCGCGCACGACACGCCGATCCGCCTCGTGGACGACGTGGAAGCCGAGGGTGGGAGGCCGGGGCGATGAGTGTCTTGCATAGCTTTAGATCGCGTGGGGTAAACCACTCAAAGACAGCGATTTGCATGTTCGTGACGATGGCTGGAGCAGTACCGCTTCAGGCTCAGGATCGCGATCCGATTCAGCTCTCTCTGGGCCAGGCGCTCGAGTTGGCGGAGGGCAGCAATCCTGCCCTTCGGCGCGCGACCAATGCGACGCTGATCAACGGAACCGAGATGCGTTCCACGTGGGCTGAGCAACTGCTTCCGAGGGCCCAGCTGACCCTGTTCAGCACCGCCTTCACGGGGAATCTGCAGCGCCGAGCCCTGGACAACTTCGGGAACCCGATCGCGAACCCGGGGGCCGAGTGGAACTACTTCTCCCAGACGTCCCACAGCCTGGGTCTGTCGTGGAGCGTGCAGGGCGCTTCGCTCTTTCAGACGCACGAACGACAGCGCCTCACGAACGAGGACCGTGACGTTGCTCTCCTGAGGGCTCGCACGGACGTGGAAATCCAGGTTCAGCGGCTCTACATCGATGCGATGGAGCAGAAGGCGCTGATGAGGGCGGAAGAAGAGCTGGTGGCCGCACGCCAGATCGACCTCGACGTCGCGGAGCGCCTCTTCTCCCTGGCCCTTCGCACACGCGTCGACATCCTGAATGCCGAACTCGCGCTCGAGCAACAGGCGCTGGCGCTTCAGCAGCAGGAAGCGACGTACCAGAGAGCCCTTCTGGCGCTCCGAACCGCGATGGGGCTCACCGACGATCGACCGCTGGAGGTCGAGGAGGAGGAACTGCCCCTCTTCGACCCGTCCGGGTTCGATGCGGTGGCCCTGATCTCTCGTGCGCTGGAGGTGAATCCGGCGCTCCTGCAGTCGGACGTCCGGTTGCGTTCCGCGGAGCTGGCGCTCAGCGAGAGGAAGACGGCGTGGTGGCCCGAGGTCCGATTCGGGCTGGATGTGTACCGGCAGTCCTACGAGCCCGAAACCGAGGCGTTGTTCGACACGTCGATCGGAACGGATCTGGAAAGCCGGTTTTTCGTCGGCTTCTCGATCCCGGTACTCAATGGCGTCTTTCGCCAGAGCGCGCAGCAGCAGCAGGCCGCCATCGATCTGAGGAACCAGCGCGAGCAGGACCGGGAGGCCCGGCTGCAACTGGACGAGGTGATCCGAGGTTCCCTGCTCGAACTCGAGAATCAGTGGGCATCGGCCCAACTCTCCGATCGATCGAGCGCGATCGCTCAGGAAGCACTGACACTGGCGAGGGAGGAGTACCGTCTGGGGGCGCGCTCCTTCGAGGAGCTCCGCTTGGCGTTTCAGCAGGAGGCCGACACGCGCAGGCAGGTCATCACCGCTCGTCACGCCTTCGTCGATGCGCTCCTCACCCTGGAGGAAGCTGTGGGAGCCTCCGTGCGAGGCGAGGGGGCGACCGGCGCCCGCGGCCAGGGAGGCTGATCGGTGTCGGTCCCGCGCACCTCGACGGAGCGTCCGGTCGCCGTCTGGATGCTCTTCCTCGCGATCGTTCTGCTCGGAGGTATTTCGTACGCCCGACTGCCGATCGATCTGCTGCCGGACGTCAGCTACCCGAGGCTGGTGATCTATACGCTGTACGAGGAGGTCGCCCCGGCCGAGGTCGAGCGGCGCATCACCGAGCCGATCGAAGGTGCTGCGGCTGCAGTGCCGGGGGTCGAAAGGGTCACGTCCACCTCTCGGTACGGGGTGAGCCTCGTGACCCTGCGTTTTGCGTGGGGCACCGACATGGATTTCGCGATGCTGAACGTCCGGGAGCGGATGGACAACGTGCGCGAATCCCTTCCCGAGACCGTAGGCCGTCCGACGATTCTGCGGGTTGATCCGGAGTCGGATCCGATCATGACGCTCTCCGTGTCGGGCGGTGAGGATCT
>CALHIO010000191.1 GCA_938030915.1 uncultured Gemmatimonadota bacterium | reverse complement strand
TTCATCAGGCGTGCGATTCCGAAGTCGGCGACCTTCACCACTCCGTTCGAACCGATCAGGATGTTGGCGGGTTTGATGTCGCGGTGGGCGATACCGGCGTCGTGCGCGAATCCGAGGGCGGCGGCGACCTCGCTGGCGATCTCCGTCGCCTGTCGGGCGTTCAGTCGACGACCGCCCTTGAGGACATCTGCGAGCGTCCTGCCTTCGACGTACTCCATCGCGATGAAGTAGGTGCCCTCGAACTTGCCCCAGTCGTAGACGTTGACGATGTTCGGGTGGGTCAGGCTTGCGGCGGACTGGGCCTCGCGGCGGAACCTCTCGACAAATTTCGGATCGACGGCGAATTCGGGGAAGAGGACCTTCACCGCAATGTCTCGGTTCAACAGGAGGTCGCGGGCGAGGAAGACGTCGGCCATCCCTCCACGTCCGACCCGGCGACGTACCTCGTAGCGGTCGTTGATGGTGGTGCTGTCTGAACCGTCAGCCATCGAACACCTCCGAGAGACGGATCGAACCGAGAGCGGTCGAAGGGTCGGCGGCGTAGTTCGCGGAGGTGTGCTCGACGAGCGCAGCCGAGTGGATCCCCTCGGGTCCGAGGGGGACGACGGTGCGCCAACGCTGCGGTGCTGGCGCGTCGTCGTAGATGGGACCGTGGCTCGCCGAAGCGAGGTCATCGTGGGGTCGCATTCGACTGCGGATCCGACTTCTCGACGGGGACCGCTGGAAGTGATCGATCGCCAACGCGCGGTCCAAGACATAGAGCGCCTGATAGGGGTTGGGCATGCTGAACCACTCTGCATCATCCATCGTCGGGACAGTGTCGTGAGGTCGAGGGATCGATGACTTGAGGTCCGTGAGCCAACTGTCTCCGGAGAATCTCTCAAACCTCACGAAACCAGGAATCAGTCCAGTGCCGTGCAGGCATTGACGGCCCCACACCCAATAGTCGAGGTTGGCCGGGCCGAAGAGCATGTCGTCTTCGAGATAGAGAAGGTGCGAGATGTTCCCGACGTCCAGAGCGGCTCGAAACAGCGGCTTGTGGGCCCATGAGAGTCCGAACCCGTGCCGGTACAGACGGCCAGGGCGCCAAGCAGTGACCGTGAGTCGGAGTTCTTTCAGGCCGTTCGGTTCAAGTGCGCGCGCCGCCGCAGCGATGCTCACCGAGGCATCGAAGGAGTGGCGCAGCCGGGCTTCGGTCTCTTCTGCTCTGTTCGTGAACACCACGATGTCGGTGCCGGCTGAGGGAATTTCACGAAGCGAGGAGATGCAGTTGAGAAGACGAGCGGTCCGTTCGTCGGCCGATCCGGACTGTTTGGCATCCGCAGTTGATCCCGTCGGGCGCCAATGCGGAATTGCGATGAGCAGACGCTCAACGGACGTCGGAGGATGACCGAGGGGAGAGCGGCGTCGGAGAACGCGGTCGTATCTGTGGAGCAGTCGAGCGGTGCGAACAGAGGCTGCTCCGGAGATGTGAGCGAGAGGGTTGCTCATGTGTCGATTCCCGCATCTTGCGCGAATGTCTGATCTCGGACGAGCCGTTCGGCGACGAAAGTCTCTGCGTCCTCAAGGCGATCAAACCGCGGGGCTTGCCTCACCAAATCCTGAGACACCCTGTCGAGTTCATTCCGCTCATATGGCCCGACGGCCACTTGAGTCGGCTCAAACCACAGCACTTCCCGTCCGCGAAGGACCACGACCTGATCGTCGTCGAAGGTCACGACGAAGCCAGACCTCACCCAAATGAGCGCGAGAACCAGCATCACGGTGAGTGCCAATGCTGTCGCGGTGGCGAGGACGACCTTCGCGGCACGATGCCCGATACGACGGGTGGACGGGGTGCCTGCGTCGATGTTGCTCGGCTTCTCTATCGGGATTGCGATCTCCTCCGTCGGGGGCAGGAGGTCGCCGTTGGGGGCCGGATCCCCGAAGATGACGAGGGAGATGTTGTCTCGACCGCCATGTTCGTTAGCGATTTCAACGAGTCGATCAGCCGCGGATTCCGCCTCTGTCTCGACCCTGAGGATGCTCTCGATCGTTGGCTCGTCCACTTCGTCGACAAGGCCGTCTGAACATAGAAGAATCCGCTGCCCGGGCTCAACGGTCGTCTCCCAGAGGTCGAGCTGTACGTCGGGGTCGATTCCAAGGGCACGTGTGACGATGTTGCGACGCGGGTGGTGGCGGGCATCACTGGGCGAGATGATGCCGTCGTCGACCAGTTCCTGAACCAGTGAGTGGTCTCGGGACAGTTGAAGCAGACGGTGACCGTCGAACCGGTAGGCGCGAGAGTCGCCAACGTTGACGAGGGCCAACCGGCAAGAACTCTCGTTCGACATCCTTACGGCGGCCACCACGGTGGTTCCCATTCCCTCGCGCTCAGGGTCGTCGTTCGATTGTTCGATGACGCGACGGTTCGCTTCCCTGACCGCCTCACCCAATTGATCCAACGAACCGACCCCTCCTGCGCATCGGCTGGCGATGGTTGAGACGGCAAGCGCGCTGGCCACCTCGCCGGCGAGGTGCCCTCCCATCCCATCGGCCACAACGAATACGGTCCCGTCGGCGTGGACGGTGTCCTCGTTCTGTTGTCGGACACGACCGACGTCGGTTCGAACCGCCCAACGGAGTCCTTCTGTGGTCATGTTCGAACCACTCTGATGTCGGTGGCGCCGATGGTGATCGAGTCGCCTTCGACGATTCGTCGAGGTGAGGTGAGCCTGATGCCGTTCACGAACGTTCCATTTGTGGAACCGAGGTCGGCGAGAAGGGCTCCTTCGAGACTCATCGAGATCTGTGCGTGCTGTCGACTGATCTCCGTGTCAGCGATCGTGAGATCGCAGGAGGACGACCTTCCGAGGGTGATCGCACCGTGAAGAGCTGTGCGGTTTCCATCGACTTCGAGTGCGAGCGTTGAGCCCGTCGTTGGCTCGGGCGCATCAGTACCAGGCATCTCCTCGATCAAAGACGAGGCAACGCCGGTGTCAGCCTGTTTTTGTCTGACGCGAACTTCATCGGCACGGAGTTCGGTGTCGGTGACCACCTTCAACTCGATCGAAGTGCCTGCGATCTCGGCCAGGACCTCGGTGATCTCGATGCGGAATGATTGATTCGCATTCATGGACTCCAGCCGTCGGTCGAGCGTGGTGGAGATTGTGACCTCGACCGGTGGCATCGTCGTGCCGGTGGCGGGCTGCAGACGAGAGAACTCGGTCGCGACTGCTCTCGCAACCGCAAGCGGCAATCCGCTCATACGCGTCTCCAGCGGCATCCCTCCATGCTAAGGGCGCAGTGTTCGCTCCGTCCGGCAGCCGCCTGGAGCACCTACGCCCGGTCGGGAAGGCGTTGGTGGATATGGAGTGCACTGGTCAAACCAGCTCGGAGTACAAAGCGTGACGCAGCGGTTGCCGAGGCGGATGATGATCCGTGCCATCGACGGCCCATCTCGATTGCCGTCTCGGAGATGCGATATCCGGATCGGCCAGCGGAGATGATCGCTTCGTAGGTATCACCGAGGAAGTAGGAGGGCAGGCCTTCGGCGAGAGCGGACAACAGCGGTTCACGGATGACGCGGAAGCCTGATGTGGCGTCGGTGATGCGGGTGCGGGCAGCACGCGAGGCGGAGCGGGCGAGCATGCCCATCGCGAGGCGTCGTAGCCGACTCGGCTCAACGGATGAGTCACGACGATCCGTGAAACGACTCCCGATGAGCATGTCGAGATCGAGCGAATCCGCTTCGGCGATCATCTGGGGAATGGCGTGGACTGGATGCTGGCCGTCAGCGTCGCATTCGGCCACTCGGGTGAAGCCGTTGTCCCTTGCGAAGCGGTACGCGCATCTCCTCGCCCCACCAACACCGAGATTGACCGGTAGCCGAAGAACGGTTGCTCCTGCGTCCTCGGCGATCGAACTCGTGTTGTCGCTGGAACCATCGTCCACCACGAGAACGGGCAGGCCGGTGGAGATTGCGGATCGGACGACCTCACCGATGGATCTCTCCTCGTTGTGAGCTGGGATCGCCACCAAGGCGTGGGCGGGCGTCACGATTCGGGGTCGACCTGCTGGCCGAGGGCGACGTCCTCCGCGATCTTCCTGATCTGTGCCTGCATTCCGGACACGCTGATCGACAACTGGATGCAGATGGCCAGCAGAACCGCGATCGCGACCGCACTCACCACGACACCTTCGGTGGTACCGAGCAGATCGGCAACAGGTCGAACGAGTGGGGTGAGCAGACTCGATACCGCGCCGATCGCGAGCAGGACGAGCCATCCCATGGTGTACCGGAAGGACAGGAGACTCCGACGGGACAGATTGATGACCAGAGCGGCGAAGGTGAGCGCGATGACTGCGATTGTTAGGGATTGGATGAAACGGTCACTCATGTGGGCAGCCTCTCAAACACCCAGCGTGGCATGCCGCGCCATAGGAAGCGCGCGACCTCGGCCTCACACCCAGTGTCAATCGGCTGGGAACTCACGATCCAACGCACATCGAGAATCGTCAGTCGGGAGTCGCAGGGACTGATCCGTATTCGAATCAGGTCGTCCTGCGGGGTAGTCACAATCGGGGTGTCGACGCCCGTATCCCATGAGAACGAGACGTATGAGGTGCCCCGATTCCACGGCGTCGGTTCTGGCGATGATGGGTCAAGCACGGTCCAGATGCTCTTGTTGGGCCCCCAGTACTGCTGGCCGGATGCCATCCAGGCACCGTTGACGGTCAGCAGCGTGTCGACGGTGTAGTCGTCTGATGCGACACGGCCGCCATCGGTGGACATCACATCGCGAATGAGGGTCGCGGATTCGGAGTCGGTCAGGTCACCGATACCGGTCACGAGCGGATTGACGGTGATGGTTGATGCCAGAGCGGCAACGGT
>CALHIO010000190.1 GCA_938030915.1 uncultured Gemmatimonadota bacterium | reverse complement strand
GTCAGCCTACCTACTTCCTGCCGGACGTCGCGTATCACATGACGAAGTGGGAGCGAGGCTTCCAGCGGGTCATCAACGTCCAGGGCGCCGACCACCATGGTACGGTGGACCGCGTTCGCGCAGGGCTTCAGGCCCTGGGATTGCCGGCCGGTTACCCCGAATACGTGCTGCACCAGATGGTGCGGGTCGTTCAGGACGGGGAGGAGGTGAAGTTCTCGAAGCGTGCCGGCTCGGGGATGACGCTTCGGGAATTGTACGAGCAGGTCGGGGTCGATGTGGCGCGGTACTTCTTCCAGATGCGGAAGCCCGACGCGCATCTCCTCTTCGATCTCGACGTTGCACTCGATCAGTCGGACAAGAACCCCGTGTTCAAGGTCCAGTACGCACACGCGCGCATGTGCTCGATCTTTCGAAAGGCCGGATTGGAGGCGGGCGACATCGAGGACGCCTCCGCCGATCTCGAGCTTCTCACCCACGAACTCGAGCTCGATCTCGTGAAGCAGCTCGGCGAGTTCGCGGGTGTGGTCGAGCGGGCCGCCCGGGACTCGTCGCCCCACGTCGTATGTGACTATCTGGAGCAGACGGCCGGGGCCGCGAACTCGTGGTACCATGCCGGAAATCCGTCCCGGAACCCTGAGCTGACCGTGCTGGCCGAGGACGACGCCCTCCGCGGTGCGCGTCTGGCACTGGCACGCGCGGTGCAGATCGTCCTTCGAAACGGACTCACACTCCTCGGGATCGACGCGCCCACGCGGATGATTCGCGAGGAAGATCAGGAGAGCTGAATCGCATGTCGATTCTCTGTGTAGGCAGTGTCGCACTCGACTCGGTCGAGACTCCGTTCGGCAACGCCGATCGGGTTCTTGGAGGGTCAGCCGTCTACTTCTCGGCCGCGGCCACCGTGTTCAACCCGGTCCAGATGGTCGGCGTCGTCGGCGACGACTATCCGGTCGACGACCTCGACTTCCTCGCGAATCGGGGAGCCGATCTGAGCGGGATCGAGCGGGCGTCGGGCGACAGCTTCTTCTGGGCCGGTCGTTACCATTACGACCTGAACACCCGGGACACGCTGGATACCCAGCTTGGCGTCTTCGCCGACTTCGAACCGAAGATCCCCGAGCAGTTCCGAGATGCCCGCTTCGTCTTCCTCGGAAATATCGATCCTGCACTGCAGCATGACGTGCTCGATCAGGTCGCCGCCCCCGAGGTCGTGGCATGCGACACGATGAATTTCTGGATCGACGGGGCCCGCGAGCCGCTGCTCGAGCTGCTCGGCCGGGTGAGGATCCTCATGGTCAACGATGAGGAGGTCCGCCAGCTCGCCGATGAGCCGAACCTTCTCAAGGCGGCCCGGTGGGTTCAGGAGCAGGGGCCCGAACTCGTCGTGGTGAAGAAGGGTGAGCACGGCGCGATCCTCTTCGGGGACGAATGGATTTTCTACGTGCCCGGCTATCCGCTCGAAGAAGTCTTCGATCCCACGGGAGCCGGAGACTCGTTCGCGGGAGGCTTCATGGGGCACCTGGCCCGTTCCGGTGAAGTCACGCCGGCCACGCTTCGCCGGGCTATGGTGTACGGCTCCGCGCTCGGCTCCTTCGCGTGCGAGCGGTTCAGCGTCGAGCGGTTGAAAGACCTCGACACGAACGATGTCCTCGAGCGCGTTGAAGAGTTTCGCCGCCTCACTGCCTTCGAAACCCATTTGACCGCGGAACACGATGTCTGACGGACTCAGCTACGCAGACGCCGGCGTCGACCTGGACGCCGCCGAGCGCACCAAGGAAGGTCTCAAGGAACTTGTCGCATCGACGCGGGACCGCTTCACGCTTTCCGAACTGGGAGCCTTCGGAGGGCTGTATCAGGTGCCGGACGACGTCGACCAGCCGGTTCTGGTGTCGAGCGCCGACGGTGTGGGGACGAAGCTGAAGCTCGCCTTCGCAACCGGTGTCCATCACACCGTAGGGCAGTGCCTCGTGAACCACTGTGTCAACGACATTCTGGTGCAGGGCGCCCGGCCGATGTTCTTCCTCGACTATCTCGCGACCGGAGAGATGGACGAGGCGGTCGTGCAGGATGTCGTTCGGGGTGTCGCAATCGCATGCAAGGAGAATGGGTGCGCGCTGCTCGGAGGTGAAACCGCGCAGATGCCCGACTTCTATGCTGCGGACGAATACGACCTCGCGGGCTTCATCGTCGGCTCGGTCGCAAGGGCGTCGGTGATCGACGGCTCACGAATCGTCGACGGAGACGTCCTCGTCGGCCTGGCTTCCTCCGGTCTCCATACGAACGGCTATACCCTTGCCCGCAAGATCGTCTTCGAGGTGATGGAACTCTCGGTCGACGATGTCTTCCCGGGGACGGAGCACACGGTCGGTGAGGAGCTGCTCGCGGTGCACCGGAGCTACGTGAACGTGCTCGATAGGCCCTTGAACGCCGGGATCGTTCATGGTCTGGCGCACGTGACGGGCGGCGGAATCCCCGGCAATCTTCCGCGCGTCCTCCCGGAGGGGCTGGGTGCGGTGGTCGACCGCGATGCGTGGCCGGTTCCCGCAGTCTTCGCGACGCTACAGGAGGCCGGTGGTGTCGATCGAGCGGAGATGGATCGGGTCTTCAACATGGGTGTCGGGATGATCGTAGTCGTTGCTCCCGACGACGTGGCCGCGATCCACACAGCTGCAGAGGCCCATGGTATCGACAGCTGGACCATCGGAGGCATCGAGCCGGGCTCGGAGGTCCGCTACCGGTGAAGGTCTGCGGTGCGGTGACGGCCCTGTGGATCGGGGTGTGGGTCGGGGCGGCGCCCGTGTACGGGCAGACGCCGGTGCAACTCGAGGCGTCGTGCGTGGGAGCGGGAGGGAGCGCGCGTCTCTGCACGGGCGCGGCGATTGCGGCCCAGGCCCTTCAGGCCCAGGTCGGACTGCTCGCCGGGACCGGGGTCGAGGTGCCCGGGACGGCGACCACACTCGGCACTCGCATCGGGGGTGGCCCTCGGCTCGCCTTCTCCGTCCGCGCCGGCCTCGTCGACATGTCCTTTCCCGATCTTTCGGACCCTCTGGTGACGAGCGAGGCCGGGGCGGTCGCGACGACGATCCACGGGCGAGTGTCCGCCGGTATCTTTGATGGCTTTCAGCTGATGCCGACGGTCGGGGGGTTCCTCTCCGTGGACGTATTCGGGCAGGCGAGCCTGCTTTTCCTGCCCGAGGACGAGGGTCTGAGCGAGGGGGCGCGCTCCTACTCGGCCGGCGTGCGAGTCGGTGTCCTTCGTGAAGGCTTCACGGTGCCCGGGGTGTCCGTGTCGGTGGCGAAGCGATTCCCGGACGATCTGGCATACCTGGCGGACGGAGGTCCAGCCATGATCGACCTCGCCCCGGGCGTCACGGCGTACCGGGCGACGGTCGGAAAGGATCTCTTCGCCGTGGAATGGCTCGGAGGTATCGGCTACGAGGAGTACGACGGAACGGTCACGATCGACGTGGCGGACACTGGAGGATCGGGTGGCCGCGTGCAGTTCTCGAGCCCGCTACGCTCCGACAGGCTGATGTATTTCGCGGGGGCGTCCACCACAATCGGCATCTTACTGACGCTGTCGATCGAGGCTGGATGGGCGGAGGGCTTCGATGATACGCCCGGATGGGATGGGCCTCACGACCCTGCGGCTCACACGCTGTTCGGGGGCCTTTCCGCTCGGTTCACCCTGTAGCCATGACCTTCCGTCCCCCGTTGATCGACCTCGGTCCAGCCGATGCGGCTCACCTGGAGTGGGCGCGGCGTATCGCGCACGCTGGGTGGGGCCAGGTGCATCCAAATCCCATGGTCGGATGCGTGCTGGTGAACGACGACAAGGTCGTCGGCGAAGGGTATCACGAGGTATTCGGCGGTCCCCACGCGGAAATCGTGGCGCTCGAGCAGGCGCTGTCCCGGGCCGAGGGGGCTACAGCGTACGTCAGCCTCGAGCCGTGCAACCATCACGGAAAGACACCGCCCTGCGCGCAGGCCCTCGTCGACGCGGGGGTGAAGCGGGTGGTCTTCGGAGCCCGCGATCCGGGCGCGACCTCGGGCGGCGGTGGCGAGACAATGCGGGCCGCTGGGGTCGAGGTCGTGGGTCCCGTGTGGGACGAGGGCACGGCCCGGGCGGAAAACCCCGCATTCTTCCATGCTGCACGGCACGACCGCCCGTTCCTCGCGCTCAAACTCGCGATGAGTCTCGACGCGCGGATCGCGGCGGCACCGGGGGAACGCACACGGATCACCGGGGCCGAGGCAGAGCGGGAAGTCCATCGGATTCGCACCGGGTTCGGCGCCGTCATGGTGGGTCAGGGAACGGTGATGGTCGACGACCCGAAGCTGACACCCCGCCTCGTCCCGTCGGGGCGAGAGCCGATCCGGAGGATCCTCCTCCTTCCGGAGGCCGATCTGCAACACGATGCGGCGGTGCTGGAGGACATCGAGCGTCATCCCGTTCACGTCTTCTGTCTCGACTCGACGTCGGAGGCCGCGCTCGAACGGCTTGAGGCGACCGGGGTGCACGTCCATCCGGTTCCGGCCGATCCGAAGCACGACGGGCTCGTCGACCTGCGTGCCGTGCTGTCCCGCTGCCATGAACTCGGCATCGACGCCGTGCTGTGTGAAGGTGGAGCCGATCTGGCCGCCAATCTGCTGCGTCAGGGGCTCGTGGATCGCCTGTACCTCCTCGTCGCGCCGCGGGCGCTGGGTGGGGCGGGGCTTCCCGCCTTCGCAGAGGATGCGGATGAGGTGACGTGGGACGGCTACCTGCCGGCGTGTCCCCCAGCGGCGGTCGGTTCCGACACCCTGATCACCCTCGACCGCAGTGCCGACTGATGTTCAGTGGGATTGTCGAGGCGGTCGGCACCATCCGTGAGGTGGCAGATCTCGAGTCGACCCGGCGCTTCCGAGTCGAGGTCCCGGAGTTCGCAAGCGAATTGGCTCTGGGCGACTCGGTCGCGGTCGACGGGGCGTGCCTGACCGTCACCGACGCCGATGAGGCTGGGTTCTGGGTCGACGTGATCGGTACGACCCTCGAGCGGACGGTGGCCGGACGGTACGAGGAAGGAAGCCGTGTAAACCTGGAGCGAGCGCTCCGCATGGGGTCCCGTCTGGATGGTCATCTTGTTCAGGGGCATGTTGATACGATCGGTCACCTCATGTCATTTGTGAAAGATGGCGAGTTCTGGTTGCTCGATTTCGAGATTCCGGAGCGTGTGCTTGCCGAG
>CALHIO010000189.1 GCA_938030915.1 uncultured Gemmatimonadota bacterium | reverse complement strand
CGGACGCTTCTGGAAACGGCCTTTCAGTACGGTGCCATCGCGGCCCTCGTGGTCTTCCAGCCCGAACTGCGCGTGGCGCTGGCGCGGCTAGGACAGACCCGGATGGTGCGTGCCTTCCAGCGACTGGAGGGCAGCCGGGTCGCCGAGGAGATCACGGAGGCGGTCGAACGTCTGTCTCGGGCCCGTCATGGAGCGATCATCGCTGTGGAGCAGGAGGTCGGCCTGGGCGAATACGCGGAGACGGGAAGTTCCGTGGATGCGAAGGTCACGGCCGAAATGCTGACGACGATCTTCACGCCGTACTCGCCCCTGCACGATGGTGCGGTGCTGGTCGCAGGCGATCAGATTCGTACGGCGGGTGCGATTCTCCCGCTGACCCAGTCGAGCGTGAAGGATCGGTCGCTCGGGACGCGACATCGAGCGGCGCTCGGACTCAGCGAGGAGACGGACGCGATCGTTGTGGTCGTCAGTGAGGAGACGTCTCAGGTGTCGGTGGCACGTCTTGGTCGTCTGGAGCGTGACGTGTCTCTGGATAGGCTGCGCACGATTCTCGAGGGAGTGAGCCCGATTTCCGAGCCCGTTCGGGTGCCCGGAGCGTCGGTAATGAGCTCATCGTGATGCCGTATTGTTGGATGAAATTGCCTCGTTGACACCTTTCCGGGGGGGCGCCTAGATTGCCGGGTCTTTTTCGGTAGCGGGCCCGATGGGTGCGTCACCGAGGTGCCCGGCACTGGCCAATCAGGAGCGAAGTCTTCGTGGGATCTCAATATCGGCTGCTGACCCTGTTCGCAGACGGCGGGGGAATGATGTATCCGCTGGTGCTCTGCTCGATGATCTCGGTCGGCGTGATGATCGCGAAGTTCTTTACGCTGCACATCGCTCACACGGGCACGAACCGCGTGCTGAGCGAAGTCGATGAACTCGTCCACTCCGGTGACGTGGACGGGGCGATCGAGGTGTGCCGAAACACGGCCGGCCCCGCCTCGGCGATTCTGCTCGCGGGTCTGCGCCGCATTCAGGGCAAGAGGCTCAACGACGGCGAGCTGGAGAGCGCGATCGCGACCACCGGAACGATCGAGCTGGGCTTCCTCGAGCGCGGCCTCGTGATTCTCGCGACGATTGCGAACGTGGCCCCGCTCATGGGCTTCCTCGGGACCGTCTGGGGAATGATTCAGGCGTTCGCAGCGATCGAGGCGGCAGGTAATGTCGACCCGGCTCTGGTCGCGGGCGGCATTAAGGTGGCCCTCCTGACCACCGCGTCCGGGCTGGTCATCGCCGTCCCGGTGAACATCGCCTACAATTTCTTCGTGACGCGCATCGACCAGTTGATCGGCGACATGGAGTATGGTGCGCAGAAGATCCTGAACCTCCTATGGGATCTTGAGAAGGATGGAAAGATCGAGATCGTGAAGAAGGAAGACACGCGTTGGCCGGCGGCCGAGACGGCCGCAGCCAAGGCTTCTCAGCCTGCCGCGCCTGCGGCACCCGCTGAAGACGCTGCTTCCGCAGACGACGCAGAAGCTTGAGCGGAACCTGACGACCCCAGACTCAGTATTTTCCGAAAACCAGAGGCCAGACGGATATGGCGGTTCTGAACAACAAAAAGCAGAAGGTCAGTGACGAGATCCCAACCTCGTCGATGGCGGACATCGCCTTCCTTCTTCTGATCTTCTTCCTGGTCACGACGACCTTCCCGAAGGACAAGGGACTCGCGGTCGTTCTGCCGGAGCCAGGTGAGGAAGCTCAGGTGAGTCAAAAGAACATTCTTCACCTGATCGTCCAGCCGAGCGGCATCGTCGAAGTGAAGCGCGGCGAGAGCCAGCAGGTGCAGCAGATGCGTCCTCGGGAGATCGAGGGTCTGTGGCGTCAGGAGGTCAGTCAGAATCCGAACCTGATCGCCGCCGTGAAGACGCATCCCGAAGCGCCCTATCGCCACATGATCGACGTGCTTGACGGACTTCACTCCGCCAACGCCGAGCGTATCTCCCTTCAGATCCTGGAGAACTAGACCATGGCAGTGAAGGGTGGCGGTTTTCAGAAAAGCTCGAAGGCATCCGACGAGATCCCTTCGTCATCACTTGCGGACATCGCGTTCCTGCTTCTGATCTTCTTCATGGTCACGACGGTCTTCCAGGCCGACCGCGATCGCCCTATCACGTGGCCCGAGGCAGAGGCCGCGGAGAAGATCGATGAGAAGCAGAAGAACATTCTGAACATCTGGATGGAGAATGACGGCTCCGTCTACATGAACGACCAGCCGTACCAGATGCAGGACGTCTCGGTGGTCGTGGCGCCGCTGTACGCGGCCTCCGACCGGGCTCTGGTCATTTCGATCCGTGGTGATCGGGATGTACCGTATCTGTACATGGATCAGATCCAGAAAGAGCTTACCGAGGCTGGTGTTGTACGCGTAGTATTCGCCGCACAGCTTGAACAGAGCATGCAGAGGGAGAGACGATGACAGCCGAAGCCGTTCCCGCAGTAGTCGCGGAGACCGCCAACGAGCGTCTGAAGAGGACGTTCAGTTCGTGGTTCTGGGGCTCGATGATCGTGGCGACGTTCATTCATGGCGGTACGTTCGCGTTCTGGCCTGAGTTAACGGCCGAGGACATCTCGTTCGAATCGGAGGAGATCGAAGCGATCGAGCTCCCGCCCGAGATCGAGATCCCGCCGCCGCCGCAGGCGATTTCTCGTCCGGCCACGCCGGTGATGGCCACGGCCGACATCGACGAGGACATCACGATTGCCCCGACCACGTTCGAGGAGAACCCGGTCGAGGATCTGCCGCCGCCGCCGGAAGAAGAGGCGGTGGACATCTCGGCAGCGCCGACCTTCACGCCGTTCACCGTCGCGCCCTCGATCCTGAATCGAGCTGAGGTCGTGCGTGCGATGGAGCGCGAGTATCCGCCGCTTCTGCGTGATGCCGGTATTGGTGGTCGTGCGGTTGTCTTCTTCTTCATCGACGAAGACGGGGCGGTGCAGGACTTCCGGATTTCCGAGAGCTCCGGCCACCAGGCACTCGACGACGCCGCCCTGGCGGTCGCCGACGTGTATCGCTTCTCCGCGGCCCTGAACCGGGACAAGAAGGTGCCGGTATGGGTCCAGTTCCCGATTACCTTCCAGGTTCGGTAAGCCGGAGCCTGACAGGATCCCTGGGACCCCGCCGGTGCTCCGGCGGGGTCCCTTTCTTTTTATGCGTTTGTCATGTCGTCATCGCTGCTCACCACGTATTCCGGCCGACTTACCGAGACGCTCCCGCGCGTGCGTGAGCAGATCGCGGCTGCGGAGGTCGCGGCGGGAAGGGTTGAGGGTTCGGTCCGACTCATCGCGGTCACGAAATCCCATCCGATCGAGTGCGTGGAGGCCGCCCTCCAGGCAGGACTGAGGGATCTCGGAGAGAACCGGGTCGAGGAACTGGAGGGCAAGGTGGAGCACTTCGGTGCAGATGCCGCGACCTGGCACATGATCGGCCATCTGCAGAGTCGGAAGGCGCAGCGGGCTGTTGCGGTTGCCGACATGGTGCACTCCGTCGACTCACTCAAGCTGGCTCGGAAGATGTCGAGCGCGCTGGTTGAAGACAGAGGTCTTGTGGAAGTGCTTGCTCAGGTGAATACCTCCGGGGAGGAATCGAAAAGCGGCTTCGCTGTGGCTTCAGCGTTCGACGAGATTGCCGAGATGTCGGAGCTGCCCGGACTCCACGTGAAGGGATTGATGACGATGGCACCATTCGTCGAAGACGAGGCGGTGCTCACGACCGCATTTGCATCCCTGCGGCGGCTCTCGGAGTCGCTCGTTTCGAACGTCGATGGCTTCGGCGCGGAGCTTTCGATGGGCATGACGAACGATCTGGACGTCGCAATCAGGGAAGGAAGTACCATGGTACGGATCGGTACGGCGCTCTTCGGACCCAGGACGGGATACACGACATGATCGACATGACTCCGCTCGACGTCCGCAACAAGCGGGGAGACTTCAAGAAGATCATGCGGGGCTACGACCCCCAGGAGGTCGACATCTTCCTGGAGCTCGTCGCAGAGCGACTCGAGGCGCTCGTCCGCGAGGCGATCCAGCTGAGAGAGCGTTCGGAGACGTTGCAGGTTCAGGTGGACGCGCAAACGAGCCGCGAGCAGGCCGTACAGGACGCCCTGGTCACCGCTCAGGAGTTACGCGCGGAGATGCAGAATCAGGCCCAGCGCGAGGCGGAGAACATCGTGAAGGAGGCTCAGGTCGAGGCGCGCCAGATCCTGGCTGCGGCCGACACGGAGGCCAGAGGCAAGCTTCGCGGGATCGAGCGTCGACTGGATCAGGGGCAACGCGTCCTCGACGACCTCGAACGCAGTCGGTCTCGCTTCCTCAAGGAGTTCAGGAGTCTGCTGGAGCGCGAGATCGATGTCGTGTCGGTGGAGGAAGGTCGGGCGCCGTTGGAAGACCGAGCCATCGACCTGGACCTCGGGGTGTTCCGTGAGCCGCTCTCCGATGCATCTGTGAGCGACCCGGACGGGACGGTGGGAGATGGCGCCGAGGCGACTGCGCGTGCCGACGAAGAGGGGGGGGCGGCCGAGCTATCGACCCTGGAGATGGAGCTGATGGCCGGAGCCGAGCATGCGGGCAGTCAGGCCGCTGCTCAGGCCGATGTAACATCCGGGGGTGGCCCTCCCGATCTGGAGACGGTGTTGGCCGAGGCCGGGGTGGAAGAGGCTCGACCGCCCTCGGACGACGAGATCGCACCACCGCCTGCGCAGGCGGCCCCGCGTCAGGATCCGCTGACGTTCGACCCCGACGACGACGTGAAGCGCTGAGCCGGGCTGCATGAGCACGGATCTCTACGCTCGCGCGCTGGCGACCACCGAGTCGATCCACGCCCGAACCGACACACCACCGCGTGTGGCGATCGTGCTCGGGACGGGGTTGGGAGCGCTCTCGGACGTGATCGACGTGGACACGACAATTCCCTACGACGAACTCGAAGGATTTCCGGAGCCGACCGTCGAAACCCACTCCGGCCGACTGGTGCTCGGGACCCTCGGCGGTACACCGGTCGTCGTCATGCAGGGGCGGTTTCATCGGTATGAGGGCTATTCGCTCGAGGAGGTCACCTTCCCGATTCGCGTGCTCAAGCTGCTGGGTGCGGACACGCTGGTCGTCTCGAACGTGTCGGGGGGAATGAATCCTCTGTGGGGCGTTGGAGAGCTCGTGCTCCTCGATGACCACATCAATCTTCTGGGTGACAGTCCGCTGATCGGGCCCAACGACGACCGCTTCGGACCCCGCTTCCCGGACATGTCCGAGCCGTACGACCGCGCGCTGCAGGAGCTCGCTTCCGCGGCCGCGCTCGATCTTGGAATCCGGCTCAATCGAGGTGTCTACGTCGCGGTTCCGGGTCCCCAGCTCGAAACGCGCGCCGAGTACCGCATGTTGCGACGCATGGGCGCCGACGTGGTCGGTATGTCCACGGTGCCCGAGGTGATCGTGGCTCGCCATATGGGCATGCGCGTGCTCGGCGTGAGCATCATCACCGATGCGTGCCTGCCGGATGCGCTCGAACCCGTCGATGTGTCACGAATTATCGCGGCGGCCGGCGCCGCCGAACCGGACCTGACCCGCCTCATCGAGCGGGTGGTCGGGCAGATCTGACGGCGACGCCGTTCGGCGTCGCACCCCCGGAACGACATCACGAATCCACGCTGCTGATATGAGCTATCCCGAGCTTCCCGGAACCCTGCTGGCGGTTGAAGAGGACACCCTTCAGCGCTGGCGGGACGAAGATCTCTTTCGTCAGACCCTCGAGGCGAATGCCGACGGGGAACGGTTCGTCTTCTACGAGGGCCCACCCACCGCGAACGGCCGCCCTGGTCTCCATCATATCCTGAGCCGGACCATCAAGGATTTGGTGTGCCGACACCGTTCCATGCTGGGCCACAGCGTGACCCGCATCGCCGGTTGGGACACACATGGCCTGCCTGTGGAGATCGAGGCCGAGAAGAGGCTCGGTATCAGCGGCAAGCCGGAGATCGAGGCGCTCGGCATCGCCGAGTTCAACCAGGCGTGCAAGGACTCCGTCTTCACCTACAAGGAAGAGTGGGAGGAGCTCAGCGAGCGAATCGGATACTGGCTCGAATACTGGCGCCCTTATGTGACCTTTCACACGCCGTACATCGAGTCGGTGTGGGCGATCCTCAAGACGTTCGCCGACAAGGGACTCCTGTATCGGGGCCACAAGAGTGTCCCGTACTGCCCGCGTTGTGGGACGGCTCTCTCCTCGCACGAGGTAGCGCAGGGATATCGGGATGTCGAAGACCCGTCCCTCACCTTCGTGGCGGAAGTCGTCGACTCGGACGGCAATCCCGACCCCGAGGGGCGAGCGATTCTGGCGTGGACGACGACGCCGTGGACGGTCCCATCGAACACGGGCCTCGCCGTTCACCCGGAGCTGACGTACGCCGAGGTCGAGAAGGAGGGTCGCCGGTACATCGTCGCCGACGCCAGGGTGGAGGCCATATTCGGTGAGGGCGCGGTCGCGAGCCGTACGTATTCGGGGCACGAGCTGGTCGGCTGGCGCTATCGTCGTCCGCTCGACCTCGTCGAAGCGCCCGACGAGCGCGGGAACGGATGGTCCGTCGTCGCGGAGGACTTCGTCAGTGCGGACGACGGCACGGGGATCGTGCACATGGCGCCGGCGTTCGGTGCGGACGACTATGCTGCCGGGCAGCGGCACAACCTCCCGATGCTGAACCCCATCGACAGTCGTGGCTGCTTCGACCCCGAGGTCGGCCTCGTCGGCGGTCAATTCGTGAAGGATGCGGATTCGGTCCTGGTTCAGGAGCTGCGCAATCGGAACCTGCTCTTCGACGCCGCGACGATCGTGCACAGCTACCCGCACTGCTGGCGCTGCAGCTCTCCGCTCCTGTATGTCGCGATCGACTCGTGGTTTGCCGCCACGTCGAGCCTGAAGGACGAACTGCTCGCCAACAACGAGCAGATCCAGTGGCACCCCCCGGAAGTCGGTGAGAAGCGCTTCGGCGAGTGGTTGCGCGGAAACATCGATTGGGCGCTCTCGCGGGACCGTTACTGGGGGACGCCGCTTCCCGTCTGGGTCTGTGACGCGGAGCCCGACCACATGCACTGGATCGGGTCGCTCGAGGAACTGGCCGAAAACGCGGGACCCTTGGGAGACGACTTCGATCCCCACCGTCCCTTCATCGACGAGCTGACATGGGGCTGTGACCGGTGTGAGGGTACGATGCGGCGTTCGCCGGAAGTCATCGACGTGTGGTTCGACTCGGGTGCGATGCCGTACGCACAGTGGCACTACCCCTTCGAGCACGAGCAGGAGTTCGATGATCATTTCCCGGCGGACTTCATCTGCGAGGGACTCGATCAGACGCGCGGCTGGTTCTACTCGCTGCTGGCGATCTCGACCATGCTCGGTCGAGGGCCGTCCTTCAAGAACTGTCTGGTGAATGACCTGGTCCTCGACGCGCAGGGTCAGAAGATGTCCAAGTCGAAGGGCAATACGGTGAATCCGTGGGACGCCGTGGGAGACCACGGGGCCGACGCGGTGCGCTGGTATTTCATCACGTCCTCGAACCCCTGGCTGCCCAAGCGCTACGATCCAGAAGGGGTGAAGGAGTCGGCGCGGAAGTTCTTCGACACGCTGTTCAATACCTACAACTTCTTCGCGCTCTACGCGCGCGTGGAGTCGTGGGCGCCGTCTCACGACGATCCAAAACCGGCCGACCGGCCCATCCTCGATCGGTGGCTGCTGACCCGGCTGGACTCCGTGGTGCGCGAGGTGGGTGACGAACTGAACGGGTATCAGCTCACGAGGGCGTACCGAGTGCTCGGTGACTTCGTGGTCGAAGACCTCTCCAACTGGTATGTCCGACGAAACCGCACGCGGTTCTGGAATTCGGATGACGTCGACGATCAGCGGGCGGCGTTCCGGACGCTCCACGACGCGCTGCGCACCGTATGCCTGCTGGCAGCCCCATGCGTCCCCTTTGCCGCCGACTGGGTCCACCGCGCGCTCGCGGGCACGAGCGCGCACCTCGAGCGCTTTCCGTCTGCCATGCCCGACTCGGAGCGAGCGGACGTGACGGCGGGTGCGGACCTCGAAGGAGACATGGAGGCGGTGCGTGCTCTGGTCTCGCTCGGTCGCGCCGCCCGGGAAGACGTGAAGATCCGTGTGCGGCAGCCACTGCGCGGTCTTCGGGCCGTCCTGCCTGGCGGGCGTACCCTCTCGGGTGAGATGCTCGATGTCGTCCGCGATGAATTGAACGTCAAAGAGGTGGGGTTCCTTTCGTCGGTCGACGGTATCGCGACGTTGACCGCCCGCCCGAATTATCGGTCCCTCGGTGGACGGTTCGGAAAGCAGACCAACGATGCGGCCAACGCCATCCGCGGTCTCGATCAGGCCGTGCTCGCGTCGTGGCAGGCCGGGGAGCAGGTGACGATCCACGTCGACGGCACGGACGTGCCCCGCGAGCCCGACGACCTCGAGGTCGTTCAGGAGGCGGCTGGCAACCTCGTGGTCAAGGGTGAGGGCGCCTACACGGTGGCGCTCGATCCCGAACTCGACGATGACTTGCGAGCCGAGGGCGTCGCGCGCGAACTGGTGAACCGGATTCAGAGGCTTCGGAAGGACGCGGGGTTGGAGATCACCGATCGGATCGACCTCGCGATTGCGGGGCCTGAATCGATTCGCGCCGCCGCGTCCGTGCACGAGTCGTTCATCGGGGGCGAGACGCTCGCGGTGCGGGTACAGCTTCGAGACACCGTCGTGGAGGGAGACCTCCCCCATGTGCGCTCCGTGGACATCGATGGCTCGGAAGCGTGGATCGGGCTGGCCGCGTCCTCGGGGTGAACAGCGCGACGAGAGTCACGGGACGGAAGGGCGGATCGTGACGGAGCGACACTCGCTGACCGCGCAGCCGGGGGAGACAGCGCGCCTCGATCGCTTCGTCTCGGACCGGCTCGAGCTCTCCCGCACGCGGGTACAGAAGCTGCTTGCGGATGGCCGAATCACCCTCGATGGTCGGCGGCCCCGCAAGTCGGAGCTGGTCGAACCCGGAAGCGTGGTCGAAGTCGAGGTTCCGGATGCCGAGCCGGTCGATATCGTCGCAGAGGACCTCCCCCTCGTCATCGTCTACGAGGACGAGGATCTGCTGGTGGTCGACAAGAAGGCGGGGATGGTCGTCCATCCTGCCCCCGGGCACTACACCGGCACACTCGTGAATGCGCTGCTCTGGCATGTTCCCGACATCGAAGGTGTGGGGGGGCGTGCGCGCCCGGGCATCGTCCACCGGCTCGATCGGGATACGTCGGGCCTGCTCGTCGTCGCGAAGACCGATGCGAGCCACCGGTCGCTGTCCGATGCCATCAAGGCGCGACGCGTGAAGCGGTTTTACCTCGCAGCCGCGTGGGGACACGTCTCGGAGACTCCGCTGGTGGTCGATGCCCCGATCGGTCGGGACCCGAAGGATCGGAAGCGTATGGCGATCGTCGAGGACGGGCGAAACGCCACCACCCGGTTCGAGGTTCGTGAACGCTGGCTCAGGGCAGACCTCCTTCATGTGGCGTTGAAGACCGGTCGCACGCATCAGATCCGCGTGCATCTGGAGTACGTCGGGCACCCCGTGATCGGTGATGCGACGTACGGATTGGGCTGGGAGCGAGGCCTCGGCGGACCGACGCGTCGATGGGTCGACGAGCTCTCCCGCCGAATCGAGCGGCAATTCCTGCACGCCACGGAGCTACGCTTCCGTCATCCGACCACGGGCCACGAGATGGTCTTCGAGTCATCTCTACCGGATGATCTACAGACGATCGCGGAATGGGCCCGATCCGAGTGAAACGGCCCTTTTTTATTCGTCCCGGGAATCCGATACTTATCGGCTCCAAGAGTCACTCTAACGGAGCCTCTGCACCCGTGTACGCTGACTCTCTGTGATGTCCGACCTCGACCCGAAACTCACGTTTGACTCGTTCGTGGTGGGCCCTGCCAGTCGCCTGGCGTCGGCCGCGGCTCGGCGTGCGGCGGAGTCTCCGGGTACCAGCTACAACCCGCTGTTCCTCTACTCGGAGCCCGGCCTCGGCAAGACGCATCTGCTGACCGCGATCGCGCACAAGGCGAAGGGCAGCGGGGAGGCGCAGCAGGTCGAGTACATGGCTCTCGAGGAATTCCTCGACAAGCTGGAAGGAACCCTCTCGGCCGGTGACACCGAAAAGAACATCTACGGCGAGCTGGATATCCTGCTGCTGGACGATGTCCAGTTCCTGACGGGTCAGCCCGAGGCGCAGGAGATGCTCCTCAAGACGCTGGATCATCTCACCTCGTCCGGTGGGCAGATCGTGCTGGCCAGCGACCGGCCGCCCGCGGATATCAATGGTCTCGACGCGCGTCTGCTGTCTCGTTTTTCCGGTGGACTCATCGTCGATCTGGGGCCGCCCGAGTTCGAGACGCGAGTCGCGATCATTCAAAAGATGGCGGAAGGTCGAGAGCAGACGCTCGAGAGCGGAGTCGCCGAGGCGGTGGCGAGAGCGCCGCTCAAGAATGTCCGCGAACTCCGCGGCGTCCTGAACAAGATCTTCGCCACTCAGGACCTCGAAGAGCGACGGGTCACGCTCGACGAGGTCGCAGGACTTCTCGAGGAGCAGGACAAGGCTGCCGCGCTCAGCGCCAGCTCCGACGACTTCGGTGCCTTTCTCAGCGATCTCACATCGACGATCGAGTATGCCGTCGAGGCGGTAGAAGACCCGTGGCGAAAGGCTGTTCGATCAGCGATCGAAACAGCCGACCGGCAGGGGATCACGACGGCACGTCTCGACAGCCTGCTCGACGAGTCGAAGGAGCCGAAGGGCTGGGAGCGGGCGATCGAGCGCTTCAAGAATGACATTCAGCGCCTGCACGAAATCGACCGTGAGTTGGAGCGCCTCGGAAACCCCTGGCCGGAGGCGGCGCAGGGGGTGCTCGAGGACCCGGATCGTCTGGACGAGGCCGAGGCTCTCCTGACGTCCGTGCGTGAACGGCAGCGACCGTTCCCGAGCATCAATGACGGCCCGCAGCTGCACGACCTGGCCGATTTTGAAAGCATCACCATCAAGGCTGCGGCACAACTGATCGGTGCCGACAAGCCCAAGTACAACCCTCTCTACATCTGGTCCCAGGACGAAAGCGTCTCGAAGACGCTGCTGGGTGCGGTGGGGCGTACGTACACTGAGTCGTACCCGGACCTCAAGATGGCCGTCGGCTCGGTGGC
>CALHIO010000188.1 GCA_938030915.1 uncultured Gemmatimonadota bacterium | reverse complement strand
GAGGGAAGCTCCGTGATCTCAGGGGGTATCTTTGACCTCGATACGCGCGAGGAACGCCTGACGAACCTCGACGAAGTGATGGCCGCGCCGCACTTCTGGGACGACCAGGACGCGGCGCGAGACGTCATCGAGGAGTCGAACCGGCTGAAAGGCTGGATTCAGCCGTGGACAGATCTTTCGGGTCAGGCCGACGATATGGGCGCGCTCGTGGAACTCCTCGAGATGGAGGAGGACCCGGACCTCGAGGCAGAGCTCGACGCAGGCCTGGCGTCGCTCTCGGCGGGCGTGGAGTCGATGGAGCTGAGGACGATGCTCCAGGGAGAGGACGACCACCGCGAGGCGATCGTGACTTTGCAGCCGGGCGCAGGCGGCCTCGAAAGCCAGGACTGGGCCGAGATGCTCATGCGGATGTACACGCGCTGGGCCGAGCGTCGCGGATTCCATGTGACGGTCCTCGACCTGCAGGCGGCCGAAGAGGGCGGCATCAAGAATGCAACGCTCGAGATCAAGGGCGAGAGCGCGTATGGCTTTCTGAAGGCGGAGCGGGGCGTGCACCGACTGGTTCGGATTTCGCCCTTCGACGCACAGAAGCGGCGTCACACGTCGTTCGCCAGCGTCTTCGTCTACCCGCTGGTCGACGATGACATCGAAATCGAGATCAACGAGTCCGATCTGCGCGTGGACACCTATCGCGCCTCGGGTGCCGGCGGGCAGCACGTCAACAAGACGGATTCCGCGGTGCGGATCACGCACGAGCCGACGGGGATCGTCGTGGCGTGTCAGCAGGAGCGCTCGCAGCACAAGAACCGCAGCACGGCCATGAAGATGCTCCGTGCCGCGTTGTATCAGAAGGAAGTCGAGGAGCGGGAGAAGGCCAAAGAAGAAGTTCAGAAGGGGATGAGTGACATCGCCTTCGGGAGCCAAATCCGCTCGTACGTGTTCCAACCGTACACGATGGTCAATGACCACCGGACGGAAACGAAGATCACTGACGTTCATGGTGTGATGGACGGCGACCTCGATCCTCTGATCGAGGCATACCTCAAGAAGCTCGGAGCTGCGGCGGACTAGCCGATGTCAGAACACGAGACGATGGACGACCTGAGTCAGGTCCTCCGCCATCGCAGAGAGAAGCTCGATGCCATCGTCGAGCACGGGATGCAGCCGTTCGCCTACAACTTCACGCCGACAGCGTCTGCCGCCTCCACGATCGCCGCGTTCGAGGCCGCGGAGGCGTCCGATGCTCTGGACGAGAACGCCCATGGTGAGCGGGTGGTCCTGGGGGGGCGGATCGTCGGGTGGCGAGACATGGGTCGCAGCGTGTTCGCGCACGTCGAAGACGGGCACGGGCGGGTTCAGTTGTACTTTCGCAAGAACGTGCTCGGCGAGGAGTCGTTCGAAACCCTGTCGCTCCTGGATGTCAGCGATTGGATCGGAGCCGAAGGACCGACGTTCCGCACCCGTACCGGAGAAGTCACGGTGCAGGTCGAATCGTGGACGCTGCTCACGAAGTCGCTTCGTCCGCTGCCGTTCGGAAAGGTCGAAACAGATCCGGAGACCGGGGAGCGGACGGTCTACGGCGGGTTCCAGGACCAGGAGACTCGGTACCGTCAGCGTTATGCGGACCTGGCCGTGCACCCTGAGGTGCGAGACGTCTTCCGTACGCGCTCCCGGGTGATCACTGAGTTGCGGCGCTTCCTCGACGACGAGGGATTCCTCGAGGTCGAGACACCGGTCCTGCAGCCTCTGTACGGAGGCGCTTCCGCGAAGCCGTTCGTGACGCATCACCACTTTCTCGACCAGACGATGTACCTGCGGATCGCCGACGAGCTGTACCTGAAGCGGCTGATTGTCGGGGGGCTCGATCGCGTCTACGAGATCTCCAAGGACTTCCGTAACGAGGGTCTATCCCGGGTGCACAACCCGGAATTCACGATGCTCGAGTGGTACCAGGCATTTTCCGACTACGAGGACCAGATGGACCTCGTAGAGCGGATGGTGCTCCACATCCTCGACACGGTCGTCGGCGAGCGTGTGATCCGATCGGGAGATCGGGAGATCCCGGTCACGGTCCCGTTCCGTCGCCTCGGTCTCGTGTCGGGCCTGTCGGACGCGCTTGGGAAGGACGTCCACGAGATGTCGGACCAGGAGCTCCGCGCCAAGGCGGAGGAACTGGGCATCGCCGATCTGGACGGTTCGGGGCGGGGCAAGCTGATCGACAAGCTTTTCGGAGAACTCGTCGAGCCCGACCTCATGGAGCCGACCTTCGTGATCGACCACCCGAAAGAGTTGAGCCCGCTGGCGAAGGTGCACCGGGACGACCCGCGTCTCACCGAACGGTTCGAACTGTATATCGGTGCTGCGGAGATCTTCAACGCGTTCTCCGAATTGAACGACCCGATCGATCAGCGTCAGCGCTTCGAGGCTCAGGTCGCGTTGAGGGACGCAGGAGACGACGAAGCGCAGCAGGTGGATGACGACTATATACGCGCGCTCGAATACGGCATGCCGCCGACGGGGGGTGTCGGCATGGGTGTGGACCGCTTCGTCATGATGCTCACGGGCCAGACGTCGATCCGGGATGTGATCCTCTTTCCGATCCTGAGGACGGAAGAGTAAGCCCATGGACCGCCTCAACTG
>CALHIO010000187.1 GCA_938030915.1 uncultured Gemmatimonadota bacterium | reverse complement strand
GGCGGGATCGACACGCCTTCCATGAAGACGTACGGCTGGGCCATCGCGGCCGCGGTTCCAGGGTGTGCGTACAGCTGCGCGTCGACTCCGAGCTCCGCCGCGGAGCCCATATGATCTTCGTGGGGGTGCGTGACGATCACGGCGGCCACGGCTCCGCCACCGACGTCTGCAATGGTACGCAGCAGCGCCGGAAGCGCCGGTCCGTAGCCGGTGTCGACGAGCAGGACGGCGTCCCGGGTCACCTTGACGACGACATTCGAGCCGGCACCCGTGATCATGTGAACGCCCCCCCCGAGCCGTTGAGTCGACAACGTCATCTCGGCGGCCAGATCCATCACCGAGCGAAGAGCCCCCGAGTCCCTGATCGACTCGAAAGCAGGATCGTGCGAGGCGAAGGAGATCATGAGCGACTCGATGTCCTCGTCCCACGCCATCCGAAGCCAGCGTACGGCCTCGGCTTCGCGACCGTTCAGGGCCGCGGCGCGCGCCGCGTGATACTGCACGAAGGGTCGACTCAGGTGCCCGAGCGGTATCGCTTCGGCCGCTGCAGCCATCTCGAGCGCATACGCGGCAGCATCACCACTCCGTCGGGCCTCTTCGCCCGCGGCGAACGGTGCGCGCCATGCCTCGCCATCCTGAGCCTGCGCCTCCGTGGCCAAGCCGCACATCAGGACTGCACACCACAGGATGAGGGTGCCGTACCCGGTGGCATACACCATATCTCGTGCCCTCATGACCGTCTCCCACAAGTCGTCGTACAGAGCCCTTGCATGCGCGACCCCGCTCCCCTTAGAATGGCGTCGAACGGAACTGTTTGTCCGTTCTGGGCCACATTCGAAGCTCCAGAAAGGCTTGGAATGAGGACCGCGGGCCCCGAGCCCGCCGGCGCTCTCGCCCTTCTTTCATACCGAAAATTGGAGGTGATCCTTGTCTAGTCCGAGTACCCTGTCCAGCCTGGCACGGGCAAGCGATCGCCGGAGCGGCTTCTAAGCTGAACCGTCACCCCAAGTAGTCGCTGTTCGCGCCGTATCCCGGCTTCGCGCTGGGCTGCGACAGACAGGACGCCATCGGAGATGTCAGCCGGTGGCGTCCTCTTTTTTTGTGCGGACGAGGCACGAGGCCCGTCGTGCACATGGCGCCACATCCGCCGGGCGTGCTGTGGCCCCGAGCGGCCTTGATCCAATCGCCCCCTGCCCAACGGTCTAAAACCACGCCGGAGCGTTCCCGGGCCTCCACTTGATGTTACACCCGACGCTCGGACGCTGGTCATCGTCGGGGCGTTCGCCCGACAGGATGGCGTCACACGCGGCCCGAAGGTCCTGCCCGGTGACCTTCGTGTCGAGAGAGGGGCGACTCGCATCGAACTGTCCCCTATAGACGAGCCTCCGGTCCCGATCGAAGAGGAAGAAGTCCGGAGTGCACGCGGCTCCGAGCGCCTTCACGACCTCCTGGGATTCGTCGAAGAGGTACGGGAACTCGTACCCTCGCGCCCGGACCTCCTCGGCCATCCTCTCTGGACTGTCCGCGGGGTACGCCGCGACGTCGTTCGCGTTGATCGCGACGATCCCGACTCCCCTGGCCGCGTACTCCCGTCCGAATTCGGCGACGTCGTCCGCAATGTGCTTCACGAAGGGGCAATGGTTGGACAGGACCATGACCACGAGCGCCTCGCGGTCCGCGAAGTCCGAAAGCGATCGGACCGCCCCTGTGGACGGCTCGGGGAGGGCAAAGTCGGGCGCCTCAGTCCCGAGTGCGAGCATGGTGGACGGCGTTTCGGCCAACGCGAAGACTCCGGACGGGGTGTCGATGCATTTCAAGCCGTACACCCCGGTCGAGGCCCGATGTGCCCGAGGAACTCGCACCGACGGAACGGGGGTACCGGGCTCATGCGCATCGTCTCTCTCGCCTGCTCGAATACCGAAATCGTCTGCGCGCTCGGGTGCGCGGAATTGCTCGTCGGTGTCGACGACCATTCGGACTTTCCGGAAGCCGTGGTCGACACACTTCCGAAGGTCGGCCCAGACCTCGAGATCGACATCGACCGTGTCTCGGCGCTGAATCCCGACCTGGTCCTCGCAACGCTCACCGTTCCCGGGCACGAAACCGTGGTGGAGCGCCTCGAGGCAGCCGGCCTGCCCTTCATCGCCCCGGAGCCGGTGTCGCTGGAGGACGTGTACGAGGACATCCGAGACATCGCCGAGCTGCTGGCACCTGCCTCACCGGGCGTCGTGGATCGAGCGGAGGCGTTAATCGCGGAGATGCGGGCCGAGCTCGACACGCCACCGACGAAGGCAGCGTCCGACCCGGCCCAGGACGGGCACCGCAGGCCCCGCATCCTCATCCAGTGGTGGCCCAAGCCGGTGATCACCCCCGGGCGTCGATCGTGGGCGACCGATGTGATCGAGGCCGCGGGAGGCCGTGCGGTCCTCGGGCACGAGGATCACAAGAGCCGACCCATGACTGATGACGAGGTGGCCGATGCTGCGCCGGACGCCGTCGTCCTCTCGTGGTGTGGTGTGCACCCCGACAAATACCGGCCGGATGTCGTACTGCGGAATCCATCGTGGCAGAAGCTCGACTTCGTGGCACACAAACGGGTCTTCTGCATCGGTGAGCCGTTCCTCGGACGCCCCGGCCCCCGTCTCGTCGATGGCGTGCGGGCGATGCGCGAGGTCATCGAGGCCCTCCACGACTAACCCCGGCTGGCGCGCCCCGGTCCGGAAGCCTAGGGTGCCGTCGACCCCACCTGTCGGAGGACCCATGAGCGGATCGATGGACCGTCGCGCGTTTACACGCCTTTTCGCGTTCGGAGGCTCAGCGGCCCTTCTGGGTCACCCACGCTTTCGGGGCATCACCGCGCCCGCTCTGACCCCGGACCGACTGCGGCCGGGCAACGTCGACTGGGCGTCCGTCCGCGAGCACTTCTTGATCCCCGACGAGGTGACGGTGCTGAACGCGGCCAACCTGTGCCCCGCTCCGCGACCCGTCCTCGAAGCGGTCCAGACCCACACCGCCCGCCTCGACTCCGAGCCGTTCCCGTCGTACCGCAGCGAGATCCTTTCCGCGAAGGAGCGAACCCGCGACCTGCTCGCCAGCCATCTGCGCGTGTCGCCCGAAGAGATCCTGATCACGCGCAACACGAGCGAGGCGAACAACTGGGTCTCGAACGGTCTGTCGCTCGGGCCGGGAGACGAGGTCCTCATCTTCTCCGACAACCACCCGAGTAACAACTCGGCGTGGAAGCGTAAGGCCGAGCGATTCGGGTATGCGGTGGCCGAGGTCCCCCACGTCGATCCGCACCCTGGTGCGGAGTACTACCTCGACGCCTTCGAGCAGGCGATCACGACCCGGACGCGCGTCCTCTCCTTCATGCAGCACACCAATACGTCAGGCGATGTCTTTCCCGTGAGGGAGCTCTGCGCGATGGCGCAGGAGCGTGGCATCATCACGCTCGTCGACGGCGCCCAGTCGTTCGGGCTCATGGACGTCGATCTCTCGGAGTGGCAGCCCGACTTCTTCTCGGGCAGTGCGCACAAGTGGCCGTGCGGCCCGAAGGAGACCGGGGTCCTCTTCGTCAATCAGCGGATCCACGAAGACTTCTGGCCGACGATGTACAGCGCCTATTCCGGAAGTCGCGGGCTTTCGAGAACGCACGAGGGCATGGGTCAGCGGGATACGCCGGCACTCCACACCTTCGGCACCCAGATCGAGTTCCTGCAGACGATCGGGCAGGACGAGATCGAGGCACGGAGTCGAGAGCTGGCGACGATGCTCGTCGAAGAGCTATCCGCGCTCGACGGGATACGCATGTGGACACCGTCACAGGCCGATCGGCGAGGAGCAGTGGTGACCTTCCAGCCGGGTCCACTCCAGGGCCGGCAGGTCATCGCGGCGCTCGAGGACGACGGGATCGTCGCGGCTGCCCGGGGCGGCTCGGATCGTCCGGGTGTCCGGTTCTCTCCGCACTTCTACAACACGGAATCGGATATCGAGCGGGCGGTCGCGGCCATCCGCCGGTACCTCCGCAGCGGCCTCTGACGCGAGGGCGTCCCGCGCTCACTACACCGCCCACGCCGCCGCTCACGACGCCGCTCACGACGCCGACGCCCATCCCGACGCTCATGTCCGCACCCCTCGATCGACAGATCAGCCTGCTGAACGACGCGCTCCAGTACGCCGAAGAATACCTGCGTACCGTGGACGACCGACCGGTCTTTCCGACCACCGAGGCGCTTCACGCGCTGGGGAGCTTCGACGAGCCGCTCCCGGACCGGTCGACCGAGGCGAGCGAGACACTCGCGATCCTGCACCGCGTGGGCAGCCCAGGCACGGTCGCCCAGGTCGGCGGCCGATACTTCGGCTTCGTCAACGGGGGGGCGCTGCCGGTCGGCGTGGCCGCACGGGTCCTCGCCGACGTCTGGGATCAGAACACGGCGCATTACGTCATGTCGCCGGTCGCCGCCCGGCTCGAAGCGGTATGCGAGCGCTGGCTCTCCGAGCTGCTGGGCTTTCCGGAGGGCACGGCCGCTGGCTTCGTGACCGGTACGACGCTCGCGAATCTCTCCGGCCTGGCCGCGGGTCGAAACGAGCTGCTGCGGCGACAGGGCTGGGACGTCGTCGAAGCAGGTCTGTATGGGGCGCCGCCCGTCCCCGTGATCGTCGGCGCGGACGCGCACGCGGCCGTGCGGAAGTCGCTCGCCCTGCTCGGCATGGGCGACGCGCATACCCATGTGGTCCCTGTCGATGACCAGGGTCGCATCCGGGTCGACCAGCTTCCCGAGCTGGGCGTCCCCGCACTCGTCGTGGCACAGGCCGGCAACGTGAACTCGGGTGCGTTCGATCCGGTGGGGGCCCTCTGCGACCGGGTCCATCCGGATGGCGGCTGGGTCCACGTCGACGGCGCCTTCGGACTCTGGGCCGCCGCGGTTCCGGCCCTCGGTCACCTGGCCGATGGCATCGATCGAGCCGACTCCTGGGCCGTCGATGCGCACAAGACGTTGAACGTTCCCTACGACTGCGGGATCGTGATGTGCCGAGACCGGGGGGCGCTGGAAGCGGCCTTCCGGGCGTCAGCCGCCTACTTCCAGTGGAGCAAACATCGCGACCCCATGCGCTACACGCCGTCGATGTCGAAGCGGGCGCGGTCCGTGGAGCTCTGGGCGGTCCTGAAGACGCTGGGGCGCGACGGTGTGATCGAGCTCGTGGAGCGGCTTTGCGCACACGCCCGGTCGTTCGCCGCGCAGCTCCGGAGCCACGACTTCCAGATCCACAACCACGTGGTGTTCAACCAGGTACTCGTCTCCTGTGAAGACGACACGGAAACGGAGCGGACACTCGCCGAGATCCAGGCGCTCGGGTCGTGCTGGTGCGGAGGGTCGACATGGAGGGGCCGGCCCGTGATCCGCGTCAGCGTGTGCTCGTGGTCGACGACCGATGAGGACATCCGGCTTGCGGTCAAATCCTTCTGCGACGCGCGTGACGCCGCCCGGACGGGAGTCTGACACGAACACGCACTCTCGTCCCGATGCCCACCCTTCCTCACGATTCTCCTGGAGTTGGTGGACAGGTCAATTATCATGACGGGTCCATGATCGAGGAGAAATGAACATGCCGAACGATCTGCGCACCCTCGGATTCCATCACGTGACGATGGTCTCGACCGATGCCCGGAGAACGCTGGCATTTTACGGAGACCTCCTGGGCCTCGGCCTGGTCAAGAAGACGGTCAACTTCGACGACCCCGGGGCGTACCACCTCTATTTCGGCGACGACACCGGAAGCCCCGGGTCGATCCTCACCTTCTTCGAGTGGCCCAAAGCCCACCGCGGCAGGTGGGGCGTCGGGGGCGTCCATCACATCGCCCTCGGTGTCTCGTCGCCGGAGGCGCAACTCAAGTGGAAACGGCGCCTCGAGGATGCGGGCATCTCCGTCGACGGTCCCCTCGATCGCGGGTACTTCCGAAGCCTCTACTTCAAGGACCCCGACGGGCAGATCATCGAAATCGCGACACGAGGGCCCGGCTATGCGATCGACGAGCCCGCCGATGCACTAGGCCACTCGCTGATCACACAGCCCGACGAGCGGATGCCGGAAGGACGGGACACGGCGGCCATCCAGATGATGACGCACCCCGATCCGGTGCCCGTCGTCACGCCGGACATGAAGCTCGAAGGCGTCCATCACGTGAGCGCCATCACCGACGATCTGGCGCGGGCCGGCGACTTCTACGAGCAGGCCCTCGGTCTTCGCCTCGTCAAGCAGACGTTCAACCAGGATGACGGGAAGACGAAGCACTTCTTCTGGGCCGCGTATGAGGACGGCGAGGTCGCGCCGAATTCGTCGATGACCCTGTTCGGCTGGGAGGGTAGTACCTACGCGTCCCGTGCGGGCGCGGGGCAGACGCATCATGTCGCGTTCCGCGCAGCCGATCGTGGTCAACAGAACGCCTGGCGGGACCATCTCGTCTCGATGGGCCTCGACGTGAGTCCAGTCATGGATCGCAGCTACTTCGAGAGCATCTACTTCCGCGCTCCCGACGGTCTGCTCGTGGAAATCGCCACCGACGGACCCGGCTTCGCGGTCGACGAGCCAGTCGAATCGCTCGGGGAGAGCCTCAAGCTGCCATCATGGCTCGAGCCGCAGAGGGAGCGTATCGAGTCGACGCTGGTGGCGCTCCGATGAGGGGCCCAGTCACGTCCGGCCACGCAGGCGGCCTCGACTTCGACCTGAGCCTCCCCGGGGCGGGAGGTGATGGGGCGACCGCGGCCGTCCTCCTGCACGGACGGGGCAGCCACAAGGGTGATCTTCAGGGGCTGGCAAGGTTGCTCCCGGACGATTGGGCCGTCGTCACACCTCAGGCTCCCTTCGCCGGCGCTCCGTGGGGGTACGGGCCCGGGTGGGCGTGGTATCGATACATGGGTGAGAATCGGGTGCTCGAAGCGTCGCTCGCCGACAGCCTGTCGCTCCTCGATGACTTCCTCGCCGCGCTGCCCGACGTGCTCGGCTTCACCCCCGGATCGATCGTCCTCGGAGGCTTCTCGCAAGGCGGCACGACGAGCATCGCGTACGCCGTGACCCGGCCGGGCGCCGTCGAGGCCGTCTGGAATTTCTCGGGCTTCGTGCATGCGGGACTGGCACTGCCGACGGGTGAGGCCGCCGCCGCGGCGACGCCGATCTTCTGGGGTCACGGCAGGCAGGACGGCGCGATCCCGTTTTCGATGGCAGTCTCAGGGCGGGAGGCTTTGTCCAAAGCGGGTGTCCCGTACACGACGGCCGACTTCGATATCGGCCACTGGATCGTACCGGAGGAGATCGACGAGGCCCTGGGCCTGATCGAACGGATCCGCTCCGGCGGGAGCTAGAAGAGGCGCGTGCCGTTGGGAGCCGGGCGGTCCGGCGTCACGAGGACCACTCGCCCGTCCTCGTCGGGGACGCCGGTCACCAGACATTCGGAGATGAAGGGGCCGATCTGCTTCGGCGGGAAGTTCACCACGGCGAGTACCTGTCTGCCGACCAGCTCGTCGGCCTCGTACAGGTCGGTGATCTGAGCGCTCGAGCGCCGAACCCCGATCTCTGCTCCGAAGTCGACCTCGAGCTTGTACGCGGCTTTTCGTGCCTCCGGAAAAGCGGAAACCGTGCGGATCGTACCGACCCTGAGCTCGACCTTCTCGAAATCGTCCCAGCTGATGTGTGCCATGTCGGTCACTCCTGAAGACCCGGTCCCGCGTATCCCGTGAGCTCGACGTAGCCCCGACCAGCGATGTCACGCCCCCCCTCACCCGCCCCGGAGACGCGGACCGATCCCTCCCAGTACCGGAACGCGACACGCAACTCCTGATCACGCACGGCCGGCGTGACCGTCAGGTCCCATCCGCGATCCGGCACACGGATCCGCCATCCGGACGGATACTCGGCTCCGTCGACCGGGGACGCCCACGTGTCGGTCGGTTCGACGGAGACGTCGCGGCCCCACTCGAGCGGAACGCGGCGTCCGTCCGGGTCGATCAGCACACCGTCACTCAGGGGGTCCGGAGTCCCGTCCGCGAGACGCAGCTGGTACACCATCATCTCCCATCCGTCGTCGAGCTGGAGCGCGAACCAGTCCCACCCGACCTGACCGTCGGAGAGTGCCGACGTCGACCACTCGCGATCCAGCCACGAGAGACCGGTCACCGCGAGCGTATCCCCGTCGATCACGACGCGTCCCTCCGTCGGCATACGCGTGTGCGCGTAGTAGTAGGATGCGTTGCCCAGCTCCGACCCCTTCTGGCTCAGCCCGGCTTCACCCTGCAGCACGTACGGCTTGCCTGACTCGAGGAGCAGCTCGACGTCGAGGCCTTCGCCGTCGGCCGCCAGCCGCATCGGGAAGACGCGTCCCTCTGTCTCGCCCTCGAGGCGCCAGTCCTCGAGCCAGACCTCGAACGGCTCGGTGACGGCCCCGGCCAGTCCTCCCCCGCCCCGGGCGAAGAGTTCGACGGCCCGGAAATCCTCGTTGGCGATGTCCGTCAGAGCGAAATGCCCCATGAATGCCTGATTCGTGGACCACGCGGACGGCCCGCCCGGATCCGTGGGCGACAGCGAACTTCGGAAGATCGTGAACTGGAACCCGAGCTCCCGCCCGTCGTCCGCGTCGAGGTTACCCGTGACGTACCACCATTCCGTCCGAAAGTCCTCGTGCGGACCGTGATCAGCCGGGAAGAGGAAGTCGCGCGACTCGGTGGCACGCGCGTACCCGACGGTGTCCGCGCCACCGAGCGTCTCCACGAGCGACAGGAAGGCCTCGTCTCCCTCGGAACCACCCGACGTCGACGAGGGTCCGCAGCCGGTCACTGTCACCACGGACACGACCATTGCGGAGACCCCCACGAGGCCCACGCGGCGCCAAAGCGAGCGCCACCCGTTGGCCCCGGCACGCGCCCCGAGTGCCGAACGCCCCACACCACCATCCATGTGCCGCATCATTCCCCCCTCAGCGCGAGCGCCGGCGACGTGCGGGACATCTTCCACGCCGGATAGAGACCGGCCAGAAGGGCGCCGACGACCGCCAGTACGACGGCCTGACCCAGCACCTCCGGGCCGACTTGCATGTTCAGCGTCCAGCCGAAGGATCGCTTGTTCACGACGTAGATCATGACGACAGAAAGGATCAGACCCATGGGGATCGCGAGGATGCCTGCGGCGAAACCGATGAGCCCGGTCTGCGTCACGACCAGGCGGCCGAGCTGCCCCGGTGTCAGCCCCGTCGCACGCAGCAGCCCCAGTTCCCGCGCCCGCTCCAGCTGAAGCGCCGCGAGCGCACTCAGCACACCGACGAACGCGACGATGAAGGCGAGCAACCGGAGCACCGCAGTGACGCGGAACGTCCGATCGAACACTTCGAGCGACGCGGAGCGGAGGTTGTCGTTCGTGCGCGCGATGACCGTTCGACCGTCGCTCACGCCGGCCAGCAGTTCCTCCACCACGCGGTCCGAATCAGCGCCGTCCTCGAGAAAGAGCCCGAGAGACGTGATGCCGGGATCATCGAAGAAGCGGTCGTAGAGGACCCGGCCCATGATGACGGTGCCCTGCTCCGACCCGTAGTCGTAGAACACCCCGAGGATGGTGGCCTCCACCTCTCCGGTCGTCGCAGTGAGTCGAACGACGTCCCCGACGCCAACCTCGCGGCGGTACGCGTACGGCTCGGACACGATGACGCCGGCGCCCGTGCGGAACCCAGCCATCACGTCGTCCGCCCGACCTTCTAGGAAATCGAAGGAGCGCTCTCCCCGCGGATCCAGATCGAGCGCGACCAGGCGGAACGCGTCGTCCCCCCGCACGAGATCGAAGCCACGGTACGTGCTGTGCCCGGCCACCTCGGGGTGCGCCACGAAATCGTCGACCAGATCCGGCCACAGGGTTCCAGCGGCACGGGACGCGGTCGGCCCGGGGAGAGACACGTAGATATCGGCCTGGAGCGTCCCGTCGAGCCATTGCGAGAGCGTGCCCCGAAAGCTCTGGATCATCACCCCGAGGCCGACAGTCACCGAGACGGCCACCACCAGCGCGGCGACCGCGGGTGCCGTCCTGCTGAGGCTGTTGCCGACGCCCCGGGCCGCCATCACCCCGAGCGTTCCACCGACCGCGCGGATGAGTGGCCCGATCGAGCGCACGACGAGCAGCGTTCCGTACGGCGTGACCAGCGCCAGTCCGGTGATGACGAAGAAGAGCGCGGTGAAGCTGACCGTGAGGCTCCGGGTGGGGATGAGCAGCACCGCGGCCCCAACGGCACACATACCGACCCCGAGCGCGGCCGCCAGCGGTACCAGGCGCCGCGCTCGCGCTTCGACCTGTGAGCGGAGCGCGGCGACGCGCGGGTTGGCGCCCGAGGCCTCGAGCGCAGGCGGCAACGCTGCGAGCACCGTCGAACCCAGGCCGAGCCCGACCGCCTTCGCAAGGAGGAACGGCTCGACCACCACTCGCTCGACGGCGACCGAGAAGTAAAGGTCGTTGATCGTCGCCGCGACCATGCCGACCAACCCCTGAGCGAGTACGAAGCCGAGCGCGACCCCTATGGCCGCACCGGCGATCCCGATCCACACGGCCTCGACGAGGATCATCCGCATTACCTCGGCCCGCGTGACCCCCAGCGCACGCAGGCGACCGAGAATGCCCCGGCGCTGCACGACGGAGAAGGTGACCGAGTTGTAGATGAGGAACATCCCGAAGATCAGCGCCAGCAGACTGAGCGCCGTGAGATTCACGTCGAAGGCAGCGATCATCCCGCTCATCGTCTCGGTACGGGTGCCCGCCGCGTCGAGCGTGACCCCCGCGGGAAGTCCGGCACGGATCACGTCGACCCGGTCGGTCGCGTCCGTGTTTCCATCGTCCTCATCCAGCCGCACGTCGATGCGACTCACGAGACCGGACAGTCGAAGCACTTCCTGTGCTCCGGCAATGTCCATGAGCAGAACGTCGGACAGACCCGACGTGGTCAGCTCGTCGTCGGACGTCACCAGTCCGACCACGGGAAGCGCCCACTCCTGCCCCTCGACCAGCACCGTGAGCGTATCGCCATCCTCGACACCCGCCGTACGGGCAAGCGCCGCACCGAGGATCACCCCGACCCGCGTCGTCAGAATGCGTGATACGTCGAGTCCGGATGCCCCGCCCGCGACGTACGGACGGAACGGCCCCTCGGAGAACGGATCCACGCCCAGAATGCGCAGCGCCCGTCCGGGCACCGCCGTGGACGAGGCATATCCTTCCACGACCGGAGCGACCGCTGCCACGTCGTAATCGATGCGAAGGTCAGCCACGAGTGACTCGTCCACGAAGCCGCCGTCACTGACGATCACGTGCGTGGCACGACCGGATACGGTCTCGGCCGAGATGCGGAAGCCCGCCTGAGCGCTCTGGATCGCGAGGTCGATCGACAGGACGACCGCGACACCGAGGGACACGCCGAGCACCGAGAGGACCAGCTGGAGGCGGTGCTGCAGCAGATAGCGAACGCTGGCGCGAGAGAGCAGCCTCACCTCACGCCTCGACCAGCTGCCCGTGGTCCACCCGCAGGATGCGGTCCATGCGCTCGGCGAGCTTCGGCGCATGGGTCACGACGACCATCGTCGTCCCCGCGGCCGCCACGAGTTCGTCGAGGAGGCCCACCACCAGCTCGCCCGTGTCCTGGTCGAGGTTGCCGGTAGGCTCGTCGGCGAGGAGGAGCTCGGGTCCGTGGATCAGGGCCCGCGCGATGGCGATCCGCTGCTGTTCACCGCCGGAAAGACGGTCCGGAAAGGTTCCGGCCCGGTCGCCGAGCTGGACCGCCTCGAGGAGGCCGCGGGCCTTCGCGTCCGCCTCCTCGCCACTCGCCCTGTTCGCGAGTTCGAGCGGGAGTAGAAGATTTTCCAGCGCGGTCAGCGTCGGAAGCAGGTTGAAGAACTGGAACACGAATCCGATGCGCTCGCGCCGGAAGAGCGTTCGGTCGCGTTCCGAGAGGGCACCGATGTCGATGCCCCCGACGACGACCCGCCCCGCATCGGGCTGATCGATGCCGCTGACGAGGTTCAGAAGCGTGGACTTGCCGGAACCCGAGGGACCGAGAATCGCCACGCGCTCCCCGGCCTGAATCGTAGCCGATGCATCGACGAGCACGTCATGCGTGCGTTCGCCCTCCCTGTAGCTCTTGCTGACGCCGATCAGTTCGATCGACGGACCTCTATCCTTCACCCGGGAGTCATCCCCCGGTCCCCGGTCAGCCCTGGCCCTCCAGCTGCTGAGGGAGGGTCGATAGCTCGAGAACCTTGTACCGGCGTTCACCGGCAGGCAGCTGCACCCCCACTTCCTCTCCTTCCGCCGAACCCAAGAGCCCCTGCCCGATCGGAGACGCGAGCGACACCTGCCCCGCGTCCAGGTCGATAAAGTCACCGGCCGTGATCGTGAAGGTGAAGTCCTCGCCCATGTCGAGATCCCGGATCTTCACCTTGGAGCCGAAGCCTACCCGGTCATACGCCATTTCGTTCACGTCGATTTTCGACAGCTCGGTCATTCTCGACGTGAGGTGGTTCAGGCGGGCCTCCACAAAGGCCTGACGCTCCTTCGCGGCCTTGAATTCCGCATTCTCCCGAAGGTCGCCGTGCTCCATCGCCGTCTTGATGCGCTGGGGCAACTCGACATTCAGCTCGTGCGTGAGACTCACGATTTCGGATTCGATCTTGTCACGGATTTCGTCCAGCATGGTGCACCTCGACTGCTCGCCGGATTCGTCTTCGGGCCCGATCGGACCCGGGGTGGGCAGAAAACATACCGCCGCCCCAGCCGGTGGGGCGGCGGTGTGTCGGGAAGAATATCGAGGAAGGGTGCCAGAGGAAACGGGCGGGCCCGTTGTCGGCCGAAAGCAGCGAAGACGTACCGGATGAGCGAGAACGGGGCGAAGCGCAATGGCAAACGCGGCCCGGGACACGCAGTCCCGGGCCGCCTCATTCATCACCCTCCAAACGGCGCCAGGCCGATCAGCACATCGACGTCACACCCGCGGGTCGGAGTCGGCGAGTACCGCGTCGCGGCGGGCGGCGCGGTCCGCCTTCACAGCTTCGGAAATCTCGGGGTACTTCAGACCCAGGATCTGCCCGGCGAGGAGTCCCGCGTTGACGGCTCCGGCCTTCCCGATCGCGAGTGTTCCGACCGGAATGCCGCGAGGCATCTGGACCGTCGACAGCAACGAATCAAGGCCATCCAGCGACCACCCCTTCATCGGCACGCCAAGCACCGGGATCGTCGTCTTCGCGGCGACGACGCCCGCGAGGTGGGCAGCGCCACCCGCGGCGGCGATGATGAGCTCGAGCCCGCGTTCTTCCGCTGTCTTCGAGAACTCGATCGCGACGTCCGGGGTACGATGAGCAGACATGACGCGCACCTCTGTCTCAATCCCGAGCGCTTCGAGTGTGGAGACGGCATGCTGCATTGTCTCCCAGTCCGACTTCGATCCCATGACCACACCGACGATCGGCGCCATCGCGTCCTGCCTCGTTCGTTCTGTTAACGGTTTATCCTTCGGGAGGCGCACGATGTCGTTGAGCGGTGGGGGGGTCAAGTCCGACCCGGGAACCGCGCGGGGCGAGGCCGCCCTGTGACCGGGCAGACCCCGCACTCGTGGTGGCCGGAGCACCATCCGGAGCTTCTTCCCTTCGTACCGCTCGCCCTGGCGATCTGGCGCGACGGCGTCTTCTCGGCGGAGGACCACGAGATCTTCTGCGACCACCTCACCGGCCTCGATCATCTCCCCGTCGCCGCTCGGTCGGAACTCGAGCGATGGATGAACCCCGCGTCACCTCCCGACCGGCGCTCCCTGGTCCTGCTCCGTCGTATGGTGAGGCATGCAACGCACGAAGCCACCCCGCCTGACTCGCTCGTGCAACTCGGGCTCGGACTCCTCGAGGGGCATGACGCAGCGGGCCTGTGGAGCGAAGAGGCGACGTCGGCGTTCGTACAGCTGCAGGATGTCCTCGGCTTCGGAGGACTCGAGCAGGTCCGCACGCTCCTTGCCCGCGACCCACGGGTGTCGGTTTCGGGCGCGTCCGTACCCGCGACCCCGCCGGCGACCGCTTGGGGTCGAGACGAGGACGCCGCAGAGCTCGCGGCGTGGATGGCGGGGCGTCACGCGGAAACCCGGGCCCACGTCCTCGAACTCCTTCAGCGGTCTGAGCTGAGACCGCGCGGGGACGGGTCCAATGAAGTGCCCTCGGCCGAGTATCGGGAACGAACACTCGCTGCCGTGCAACACCTCGCGGACGAAGGCATCGCCGCCCTGGGCTTCCCGGTCGCGTACGGAGGCGCGGGTGATCCCGGCGGCTCTGTGGCGGCCTTCGAGACGCTCGCATTCGGCGACCTGAGCGTGCTGGTGAAGTTCGGCGTCCAGTTCGGTCTCTTCGGTGGCAGCGTCGCGCAGCTGGGCACGAAGCGACACCATGAGGCCTACCTCGAGCAGATTGCCAGCCTGCAGCTGCCCGGCTGCTACGCCATGACCGAGACCGGACACGGATCGAACGTCCGAGAGCTCGAGACCGTGGCTCGGTACGAGCACGAGACGCGACAGCTCGTGGTGCACTCTCCGACCCCGGCGTCGGGCAAGGACTGGATTGGGAATGCGGCGTGTCACGGTCGGCTCGCCACGGTCTTCGCGAGACTGATCGTGGACGATGAAGATCACGGCGTGCACGCGATGCTCGTGCCGATCCGTCACGTCGACGGGACCGTGGCTCCAGGGGTCACCATCGAGGACCGCGGACTCAAGCTCGGCCTCAACGGCGTCGACAATGGCCGCATCTGGTTCGACAACGTCCGCATTCCCGTAGGCAACCTCCTCGACCGATTCGCATCGATCGACGGCGACGGCACGTACGAAAGTCCGATCGCAAGTGACGGCCGGCGCTTCTTCACCATGCTTCGCACGCTCGTTGCCGGTCGCGTCAGCATCGCTGCCGCCGCCGTCAGCGCGAGCAAGACCGGGCTCACGATCGGTTTACGCTATGCAGCGCGTCGCCGACAATTCGGTCCCTCGGGCAAGCCCGAGGTGCCGATCCTCGAATTCTCGACGGTGCAGAGGAGCCTCCTGCCCCGCCTGGCGACGACGTACGGTCTGCACTTCGCCTCCCGGATGCTCCAGGAGCGGTTCGAAGCCGCGACGGCGACGGACGATCCGGAACTCGAAGTCGTCGCGGCAGGGCTGAAAGCCTACGCATCCGACCATTGCGTCGAGGCCCTGCAGGCGGCCCGCGAGGCGTGCGGTGGCCAGGGCTATCTCGCCGCCCATGCCTTCGCCGACCTCAAGGCGGATACCGACGTCTTCACCACCTTCGA
>CALHIO010000186.1 GCA_938030915.1 uncultured Gemmatimonadota bacterium | reverse complement strand
CCTTGTTCACCTCCATGTTCCTGCACGGGAGCTGGGGACACCTGATCGGCAACCTGTGGTTCCTCTGGGTCTTCGGGAACAACATCGAGGACTCGATGGGCCACCTCCGATTCGTTGCCTTCTACCTGCTTACCGGCGTGGCTGCGGCGGTCGCACAGATCGTGATAGCCCCATCGTCGCCGGTGCCGATGGTGGGTGCGTCCGGGGCGATCAGCGGGATCATGGGGGCGTACCTCGTGCTGTACCCGGGTATACGGATCGACACGTGGGTGGGCTTCTGGATCATTCAGCTTCCTGCGTGGCTCATGCTCGGCTACTGGATGCTCCTTCAGCTTTCGGGCGTTCTCGGCCCGGCGGTGGTCGGGGGCGGGGTCGCGTACGGAGCCCATCTGGGGGGGTTCATCGCCGGGCTCCTGCTGATTCCGATGTTCCGAAACGAAAAGCTGGTCGATGCGAAGCAGCGGGGTGTCGTATTGCCGCGCAGCGAGCTGGACCACGGAGGATGGTGGTAGCAATGACGCTCGAAGCAGATGCACTCACCCAGCTGGTCGTCGCGACCGATGCCCTGGAAACCCCGATCCTCGAGCGGGCACGGTCGTTGCTCGGAATGGCGGTCCTGCTGGGCGTCGCGTGGGGGTTGAGCACCGATCGGCGTCGAATCTCCTGGTCGCTCGTCGCATGGGGGGTCGGCCTTCAGTTCGCCTTCGCCCTCTTCATTCTCAGAACCGAATTGGGCACCGCGCTCTTCGACGCCGCGAGCGTAGTCGTCGTCGGACTCCTGGGCTTCACGGAGCAGGGGGCCTCGTTCGTTTTCGGGAATCTCGTGCGCAACGAGGTCCCGGTCGGCACGATCGGAAGCGGCGGCTTCGCCGAGGCACCGGGGCAGGTCGCGCAGACGGGCGCCGCATTCGCCTTCAACGTCCTCCCGACGATCATCTTCTTCTCCGCGCTCATGGCGGTGACCTACCACCTGGGGATCATGCAGCGCGTGGTGCGTAGCTCGGCATGGGTGATGCAGAGAACGATGAAGACGTCCGGAGCCGAGTCGCTGTCGGCGGCGGGAAACGTGTTCGTCGGCCAGACGGAGGCTCCGCTCCTCGTCCGACCGTTTATCGAGAAGATGACCCCGTCCGAGCTCATGGCGCTCATGACCGGCGGCTTCGCGACCGTCGCCGGGGGTGTGCTGGCCGCATACGTGGGCATGCTTACCCCGTTCTTTCCCGATGTTGCGGGCCATATGCTCGCGGCGTCGGTGATGTCCGCGCCCGCCGCCCTTGTCGTGGCGAAGATCATGATGCCTGAGACGGGTCAGCCCGAGACGGTCGGATCGTTGGAGATCGTGGTCGAGAAGCCGGACGTGAATGTGATCGACGCGGCCGCACGTGGGGCCGCGGAAGGCCTCACACTCGCGTTGAACGTGGGTGCGATGCTGCTGGCGTTCGTTGCGCTCATCTATATGTGCAACGGGGTGATCGGATGGTTGGGTGCTCTGGTCGGTTTTGAAGGGCTCACGCTGGAACTCCTTCTCGGGTGGATCCTCGCACCGCTCGCGTGGCTCATGGGTGTCCCATGGGCCGACGCCCCGTTTGTCGGTTCGCTCCTGGGCATCAAGACGGTTCTGAACGAATTCGTCGCGTATCTGCAACTCGCGGGCTCACTCGGTGAGGGCGCCTCCGGCGCCGGTACCGCCCTGTCTCCACGCTCCGTCATCATTGCGACGTACGCGCTCTCGGGCTTCGCGAACTTCGGTTCGATCGCGATGCAGATCGCCGGGATCGGTGGCCTGGCACCGAGTCGCCGCCATGATCTCTCCCGGCTGGGTCTCCGCGCCATGATCGGTGGCTCGATCGCGGCCTTCATGACCGCGACCGTCGCCGGGATGATCCTTTGACCCTTCTCGATCGCGACGTCGACGGACTTCGGGCCGTCGGGGGGACACCTCGAGTCGCGATCGTGCTCGGCTCCGGACTCGGCGGTCTGATCGACCACGTGACGGAGGCGGTGGACGTTCCCTTCTCGGAGGTCGGTAGCCTGCCGGAACCGACGGTCGTGGGACATCGGGGGCGTTTCGTGTTCGGTTCCCTGGGCGACGTGCCTGTCGTGCTGCTCGACGGGCGTCTCCACGCGTACGAGGGACACGAACTGGAAGAGATCGTCGCTCCCGTTCGAATCCTCGCTCGCCTCGGGGTGGGGGCGCTGCTTCTGACCAACGCCGTGGGCGCGATCCATCCCCGGCTGTCACCGGGTGACCTCGTCCTGATCGAGGACCAGATCAACGTCAGTTTTCGAAGTCCCCTCGCTGGCCCCGTCTACGCCGGCGAGGAGCGCTTTCCCGATATGAGCCAGCCCTTCGACGCTGCCCTCCAGCACGAATTCAGAGACGTGGCCATCCGATCGGGTATCGACCTCGCTCGGGGTACCTACGCCGGTGTGCTCGGACCCCAGTTCGAAACGGCGGCCGAGGTCCGGATGCTCGCCTTGCTGGGTGCCGACGTGGTCGGGATGTCGACCGTCCCGGAAGTCGTCGTTGCCCGGGCTGCGGGGGTACCGGTGGCCGTCCTCTCTCTGGTCAGTAACAAGGCGACCGGGCTGGCCCATGAGGTCCTTTCACACGAGGACGTGCTCGCTGTCGGAGCCCAGGCCGGGCAGCGGATGATCGAAGTCGTGACCGGTGTCGTGGCCCGACTCGGCGTGGTCAATCCGGGGGAGCGAAGTGGTTGATCGGACCTCGGCCGGCGCCGAGTCCGGGGGCAGTGTCGATCGCCCGCCCTATGTACCGGATGCCCCTGTCCACGGCCTCCGGTAGCGGGGCGCCCGCAGCGAGTGCTGCCGTGACGGCTGCCGACAGGGTGCACCCCGTCCCATGCGTATGTCGCGTGTCGATCCGCGGGTGACGCCAGAGCCGCTCCTCGTGCCCATCCCAGAGGAGATCGACCGCGTCTCCCTCGAGATGCCCGCCTTTCACGAGCGCTGCGCCGGCACCCGCGTCTACCAACGCCCGGGCGGCTCGGGACATCTGCTCGAGACTGCGTACCTCCATCCCGGTCAGGATCTCCGCCTCCTCCAGATTGGGCGTGATGATGCTCGAGAGTGGCAGTAGGTGGTCGCGGAGAGCCGACTCGGCCTCATGCTCGAGGAGTCGATCCCCACTGGTCGCGACCATGACAGGGTCCATGACGTATGCGGCCAGGGCATGTTCTCGAAGGGCGGATGCGACGGCCTCGGCCAGCTCCGCGTTCGCGAGCATGCCCGTCTTGGCGGCCGTGGGTCGAAGATCCGAGACGACCGCGTCGATCTGCGCTCGAACGTCTTCGATCGGAACAGGGTGGATCGCGGTCACACCGGTGGTATTCTGTGCGGTGATCGCCGTGATCGCGCTCGTGCCGAATACGTGGAACTGATGAAACGTCTTGAGGTCCGCCTGAATCCCAGCACCGCCGCCGGAGTCGCTGCCTGCGATGGTCAGGGCCACCGGCATGTCGGATGCCTGCCGGTCCCGTGCGGTCGTGTCTTGAGTGTGTTCCATACCGAAAGGTCGCAGCCGTCATGGGGCTGAGCCAACGCAGGGCGACGCTGCTGGGTCGACTTTCGATCCGGCGACAGCGAGAGCGGGAGGGGCTCGTCCTCGTTGAGGGACTCCGGAACGCACGGGAGGCTCTGGACGCCGGAGTCCGCGTCCGGTTTGCGGTTCTCCGTCAGGACTTCGTCGAGCGCCCGGAGGGTCGCGCGATTGGAGAGCGGATGCGTGAGGCCGGTATCGATGTCGATCTGGTGGAGGATTCCGCCTTCGACGCCCTCTCGGCGACCGAGTCGCCCCAGGGCGTCCTGCTCGTGTGCGAGCAGGAGGGGAGCGGACTCGGCGAGGTGGTCTCGGCGGAGGGACCGATTCTCGTGCTCGATTCTCTGCAGGACCCCGGGAACGTCGGCACTCTGATTCGTTCGGCGATCGCCTTCGGCTTTGCTGGCGTGATCGCCCTGGACGGTACGGCCGACCCCTGGTCGCCGAAGGCCGTGCGCTCGTCGGCCGGGACCGTCCTCAGGGCTCGTATCGCGAGGGCCGGGGCGGCAGACGCGGTCGAGGCCCTGAGCGCGGCTGGGCGTACCATATTGGTGGCGGCTGCGGGCGCGACGTCGTCCGGGGTCGTGGAAGGCCCCCACACCGCACTCGTGATCGGAAACGAGGGCGCTGGGGTTCGGGAGGAGGTTCTGGCCTCTGCGGACGAGGTCGTGTCGATCCCGATGTTCGGCGCGGTCGAATCGCTCAATGCAGGGATCGCCGGGTCGATCCTCATGTACGAGCTCACCAGAAAATGAAGGAGTACTGTTGATCGATTGGACCCTTCCGCTGTTGGCGGGTCTGTATGGCCTGCTGATCGGCTCGTTCTTGAACGTCTGCTCACTCCGTTGGCCCGTCGACGAGTCCGTCGTTCGTCCGCGATCCCGCTGCCCGAGATGTGAGACGCTGATCGTCTGGTACGACAACGTGCCGGTCTTCAGCTGGCTGATTCTGGGTGGGCGGTGCCGGGCATGCGCCGAACCCGTGTCGCCTCAGTACCCGATGGTGGAGGCGGCGACCGGACTGATGTGGGCGGCGATGTTCGCGCTGCATGGTCCGACGTGGGAAGCGCTGCGGGGTGCCGTCTTCCTGACGATCGTCTTCGGGATCTCCATCTCCGACGCGCGCTTCTACATCATCCCGGACGAGTTTTCCATCGGAGGCACGGTGATCGGTCTCGGCATGGCCTTCCTCCCGGGAGGCATCGATTGGCTGCCCGCGATCATCGGTGCTGCGCTCGGCTATGGCGTGCTCTGGTTTGTCGCGGTCGCCGGCACCTGGATCATCAAGAAGATGTCTCCGGGCCGATTGGAGGAGGCTGGCGTCGATCAGGCGATGGGAGGCGGCGACATCAAGATGATGATGATGGTCGGAGCCTTCCTCGGAGCATGGGGTGTTGCCTTCACCATCTTCCTCGGATCCGTGCTTGCCCTCGTCACGGTCCTCCTCCGTTCGATCCCGGCTGCACTCGCGAGAGACGAGGACGGTGAGATGGAGATGGGCCGCCTGATCCCCTTCGGAGTCTTCCTGGCGGGTGGGGGAGCGATCTCATACGTGTGGGGGGATGCCATGGTCCTGTGGTACATGACGGCGGTGCTGGGAATGCCGGTGTAGGTCGGCGCGGTCAGCGAGTCCGCGTGTATCGCGCCCCCATCACCCGGGCCCCGTCCTGCTCCAGCACCCAGTCGTAGCCGTCGTCGTCGAACGTCCACCGTTCGACGTACACGCCGCCGAAGTCCCCGTGTGACACCAGATCGGAGACGACGGTACGGCCCTCGATCCGGCTCCGGTGTTCGAAGAGGTCGACCCCCATGTTCACCGCGACGGTTTGTCCTCGGACCGTCTCACCGTCGGGGTCCCAGTACCACCACCCCTCGGAGACGAGCGTCCACTCGTCTCCTTCAGCGAACCAGCTTCGGGAGCGAACCACCTGCCGGCCGACGCCCCAGGTGAACTCGTGACGAGAGCCGGGGCTTTCCCATTGGCCTGCGACCAGGGCACCGAAGGCTTCGAGCGCGGCGGGCCCCTCCGGCTGCTGGCCGGCGACGGGCGCGGCGAGCACGACGCCGAGCGCCCCCGCTGCCGCGAGTCGTCGTGCGAAGGGTACGGGCCTCAAGGGTCCGAGCAGTCGCGCTTATATCCGCACCGCTCGCAGATCAGCTTGCAGTGCAGATTCAGCATCTGATTGCCGCAGAGATCGCAGAAGAAGACCTGCTGCTCGGGCGGCACCGAGGCGTCTTTGCCCGGGCCGGAGGGTGGCGTGCGGATCTGGGGGATGGGCTTCTCAGTCACCGTTGAGTCCCGGCATCCGGATCTCCCGTCCCGATGCCCTGGCGCAGGTATTCCCGCGAGAGCGACACATAGTGGCTTCCTCCACCCTTGATCCAGTCGGCTGCAGAACCCTCCAGCGTCTTCTTCACCCGCCCGGGGACCCCCGCCACGACGCTCCGGGGGGGGATCTCGGCTTTCTCCAGCACGACGGTGTTCGCGGCGAGGACGCATTCCTCGCCGACCACGGCGTTTTGAAGGATTACGGCATTCATCCCGATGACCGTGCGGTCTCCGATCATGCAACTCTCGAACTTCGCGCCGTGGCCCACGGTGACGTCTGCACCAATGACCGTCGGTCCCCAGCGACCGACATGAACCACGCAATTTTCCTGTACGCTCGTGCGCGGACCCACGATGACGCCGTGCGTGGGGTCGTCACCCCGGAGGACGGCGCCGAACCAGATGCTGGAATCTTCCCCGATGGTGACGTCACCGATGATCACGGCTGTCGGAGCGAGAAAGGCAGAGGGGTGAATTCGGGGACGCTTACCGTCGAACTCGAGAATGGTCGCCATCACTCGGCCTCCGCTTCGGCCGTCTCGATGCGGGTCACCCTGGCCCGGAGCACCTGAGTATCCGACGCCTCGAGGACATCGATTCTGGCCATGGCGGTCACGAGATGTTCGCCGGCCTCGGGCACATGGCCGAGTTCCTCGAGGAGAAACCCGTTCAACGAGCGGTGCTCGCCCTGGGGCAGGGCGATACCCAAAGCCTCGTCGAGGTCACGAAGGTCGACGCCGGCGTCACATTCGACGATGTCGTCCGAGATGTGCACGATGTCCTCTTCCTCGACGTCGGTCTCGTCCCTGATCTCGCCGACG
>CALHIO010000185.1 GCA_938030915.1 uncultured Gemmatimonadota bacterium | reverse complement strand
AGGGAACCCACGGTGACGCCGTCGATCGGCACGCGCCGCTCGCGGCGCGCATGCGACCCCGGACGCTGGACGACGTTCGAGGTCAGGAACAGCTCCTCGGTCGGGGAAAGGCGATTCGCGCCATGCTCGACGGCGGCAAGGTCGCGAGCATGATCCTGTGGGGTCCGCCGGGAAGTGGGAAGACGACGCTTGCGAGGATCATCGCCGACGTATCCGGCACGGCGTTCGTCCCCTTCAGTGCGGTGACCGAGGGGGTGGCTCGCGTGCGCGAGATCATCGCGGAGGCCGGGACACGACGGCAGGCGACGGGGCGTCAGACGATTCTGTTCTGCGACGAGATTCACCGGTTCAACAAGGCGCAGCAGGACGCATTCCTGCCTCACGTGGAGGCGGGGACCGTCATCCTGATCGGAGCGACCACGGAGAACCCGTCGTTCGAGATCGTACGACCGCTTCTCTCGAGGGCACCCGTCTACGTGCTGGACGCGCTGTCCCCCGAATCGATTCGCTCCATTCTCGAGCAGGCGATGTCGGAAGAGCACGGTCTCGCTCCGATGGCGCTTCGGGGAGAGGACGAAGCACTCGACTTTATCGCGGAGGCGGCGGACGGAGACGCGCGACGCGCCCTGGGTGTGCTGGAAGCGGCGGCCCATCTGGCAGGTCGGGGCGGCGCGGTCACGATCGACGTCGCGCGGGAAGCGCTCCAGTATCGTTTCGCCGTGTACGACAAATCGGGTGAAGAGCACTACAACCTGATTTCCGCGCTGCACAAATCGGTTCGCGGATCGGATACGGATGCCGCGCTCTATTGGTTGGCCCGTATGCTCGAGGCCGGAGAAGACCCTCTGTACATCGCTCGAAGGCTGGTTCGGATGGCGACGGAGGACATCGGGCTGGCCGATCCGGCTGCACTCGGACACGTGGTTGTCGCGCGCGACGCCTACCACTTCCTCGGGGGGCCGGAAGGGGAACTCGCGCTTGCCCAGGCCACGATCTATCTGGCCACGGCGCCAAAATCGAATCGGGCGTACGCGGCGTGGGCGTCTGCTCGGGCCAAAGCGCGCGAGACCCCGGCCGCGGGGGTGCCGCTGCATATCCGGAACGCACCGACGTCGCTCATGAAGGAGCTGGGGTACGGTGACGGCTACCGGTACGATCCCGAAGAGCCCGATGGGGTGTCGGATCAGACGTATCTTCCCGAAGAGATCACAGGGACGCGCTTCTACCAACCGGGCCGATTCGGGTTCGAAAAGACGATCTCCGAGCGCCTTCAGTGGTGGGCGGAACGCAGAAACAAGGGCTGAGCGGGCCCTGTGAGCGTGCATTGACCTTGGGTATCCTTGTGGCGTCCCCAAGGAGGTCCGTTTGTCGGGGACGGAGGTGATCGGATCCCCACGCAACTCATCGATCTGCGGACGCCCGTCGACCGGGCGGTGCTCGTCGGAGCACCGTCCAGATCGGAGGCGCGCGACGTCGCGGACGAACACCTCCATGAACTCGCCCGGCTGACCGACACGGCGGGCGGCGAGGTCGTGGGCTCTTTGGTCCAGCGCCTCAACGCACCACACCCCCGCTACTATCTGGGTGAAGGCAAAGCCCGGTCCCTCGGTGAGCTGGTGCAGGAACGCGAGGCGAATCTGGTGATCTTCGACGAAGAGCTCAGTCCGGCGCAGGGGAAGAACCTCGAGGAATTGCTCAAGGTTCGGGTGATGGATCGATCAGAGCTGATTCTGGACATCTTCGCCACACGCGCCCGCTCTCGTGAGGCCCGCATGCAGGTCGAACTCGCACAGCTCGAGTACCTGCTGCCGCGACTCCGTCGAATGTGGAGTCACCTCTCCCGAATACGGGGCGGTATCGGTCTACGTGGGCCGGGTGAAACTCAGCTCGAGACCGACCGGCGCCTGATCGGCACGAGGATCGGCGACCTCAAGCGGAAGCTCCGCGAGGTAGCCAAGGCTCGGGCGGTTCAGCGGAAGTCCAGAGAGGGACTCTTCCGGGTGGCGCTCGTCGGGTACACGAACGCGGGAAAGTCGTCCCTGCTGCGCGCACTTTCGGGTGCCGACCTGTTCGTCGAAGACCGACTCTTCGCGACGCTCGATTCCGCGACGCGAAATGTCGACCTGGGAGGGGGCTACGAGGCCCTCGTCACCGATACCGTCGGATTCATACGCAAGCTGCCCCATCATCTGGTTGCGTCCTTTCGCTCGACGCTGGAGGAGGCGGGAGAGGCCGATGTGCTTCTGCACGTGATCGACGCCTCTCATCCGGATTGGGAAGAGCAGCGGGAAGTCGTCCTGGAGGTTCTCGGCGATCTGGCGCTCGACGGACGGGAAAAGATTCTGGTCTTCAACAAGACTGATCGGATCGATGAAGTGGAGCGTGAGTCTCTCGAGCGGCGGATTCGTGCGCTGGAGCCGACGCCCGCGGTCTTCGTAAGCGCGCACCGGGAAGAGTCCCTTGAGGCGCTCAGGGAGACCCTTCAGGCTAGAATCCGGAACCGGCTATCCCAGGTGATCGTGCGGATCCCGTTCGCCGACGGAGAGGCGATCGCCGCAGTCTACAGGGAGGGAGAGGTGACCGAGCGAGTCGACGAGGCGATGGATGTGCGCCTGACGGCACGGCTTCCGCACGGTGTGCTGGGTCGCCTCACCGCTCGTGGCGGAATTGAAATCGAGGAGGTCGCATGAGCCTGGGACCGATCATGATCATCGGGCCCGGCAGGATGGGTCTGACCCTGGCCGGTGCGTTCCAGGATTCTGGCACCTTCCGCGAAGTCGTGGTGGCCGGACGACACCCGAGTCACCCGGACGTGCCGACCTGGGACGAACGTTGGCGGTACGTGTACGGCGTGGAGCGGCCGACGCCCGGGACGCTCGCGGTTCTGCTTGCCGTTCCGGAGGCCGAAGTGCCGGAGGTCGCGCATGCGCTCGCTGCACTCGGGCCTGCTCCCGACGGGTGCGCCGTATTTCACCTTTCCGGTGCGCTCCCGACCGACGTGCTCGAGCCGTTGTATCACGCGGGATATGTCGTCGGGGCGCTCCATCCCCTTCTCGCCGTGAGCGATCCGGCGGTCGGACGCGCCAGCGTGGGTGACGCGTGGTTCTCGGTGACAGGCGCTCCGGACGCGGTTTCCCTCGCTCGGGTCCTCGTGACCGCCGTCGGGAGTCGTTTGATCACCGTGCCCGCCGCACGAAGGTCGACGTACCACGCGGCTGCGGTGCTGTCGAGCACGATGATGCTGCCTCTGCTCGCTCGCGGGGTCGAGCTCATGCAGCGGGCCGGTGTGGACGGCGATGAAGGGCTGGCCGCGCTCGTCCCGCTGGTACGAAGCACGCTGGACTCCATCGAGTCGGATGGGGTCCCCGAGGCATTGCGGGGGCCGATTACTCGGGGCGACGTGGATACGGTTGCGCTGCACCTCAGGGCCCTCGACGAAGACCAGGCTCGCCTGTACGCGACCATCGGCGCCGAGGCTCTCGAGCTGTCCCGGGGCGGCCTCGATCCGTCGGTATCCGAGGCTCTGGACGACCTCTTTGGCCGGTATCTTCATCTTGAGACGACAGGAACGGGCTACTGATATGCGTTTGTACGTGAACATCGATCACGTTGCCACCGTGAGGCAGGCTCGCAGGACCGACGAGCCCGACCCGGTGCGGGGAGCCGTGCTCGCTGAACTCGGTGGGGCCGATGGGATCACGATCCACCTTCGGGAAGATCGCCGTCACATTCAGGACCGTGACGTCGATCTGCTCATGGATACCGCAAGGACACCGATCAACCTGGAGATCGCCGCCTCGGTGCAGATGGTCGAACTCGCCTGCTCGTGGCGCCCCGCTCAGGCGACGCTGGTGCCGGAAAAGCGGGAGGAGGTCACGACCGAGGGAGGGCTGTCGCTTCGGACGGAGGCACAACGAGGCCCCGTGGGCGCGGCCACACGGACGCTGCAGGACCTCGGCATCCGCACCTCTCTTTTCATCGATCCCGACGAGGATGCGATCCGCGCCTCCGCGGATCTGGGCGTCGCCGCGGTCGAGTTGCACACCGGCGAGTTCGCGAACAGCGACGGTGCGGAGCGTGCCGAGCAGCTGACGCGGCTGTCCGAGGCTGCTTCGTTCGCGCATGCGGCGGGGCTCGCCGTTCACGCCGGACACGGATTGACCTACGAGAACGTGACCCCCGTCGCCGCCATCGCCGAAGTCGAGGAGCTCAATATCGGACACTCGGTCATCTCGAGAGCCGTCTTCGTCGGGTTGGAGCGTGCGGTGCGCGACATGGCGGAGATTCTTCGGAGAGCCCGAGCCTCGTGAAGAATGCCGGGAA
>CALHIO010000184.1 GCA_938030915.1 uncultured Gemmatimonadota bacterium | reverse complement strand
GGAGCCCACAACTGCGTTCCGATGGCGTTGGTGCCGGCTTCTTCCGGGGCATCCGAGATGACGCGATGGTACCACAGGAGGTCACCCGTGGAGGTGTCGAGGGCCGCGACGGCGCCCGAGGAGGTACAGCACTCGTAGGTGGGATCACCGGCGGCCACGACCTCACCCATGGTCGAGATCGGGATGATCAGCCGGTCGTCGTGCAGCACGGCGTGCCCGGTGTTGTTCGATTCGGGGTGCCATCCCACGCGGGTCTGCCAGAGGACGTCACCCGATTCCGTATCGATGGCATAGGCAGTCGTCCTCGCGTCGACCACGTAGGCGACACTCCGGCCTTCGTCGTCCTCCTCGACGAGCACGCCACCGCGCACTCCAGCTTCGGCCTCGAAGGTCCACTGAACGCAACCGGTCGCGGCGTGCAGTGCGTAGACCGTTCCGAACTGGTCGCCCACGATCGCGAGGTCGCCGACCACGGTGGGCTTCGTCCTCACCTGGGAGGCGTCGGGGAACCCGAAGGCCCAGAGCAACTCCAGATTCGGGATATCGTCGGCCGCGAGACCGGCGCGGGCTGCCGTCTGGAAGCCCGTGCCCTCCAGATCCCCTCCGAACCCCATCCAGGCGATCTCGTCTACGGCGAGCCGGCCGCGGCTCGCGCCTGCGCAGTAGGCGTCCGGAGGCAGGACGTCCTCCGTGTAGGTCCGGCGCGTGAGATACTCGCCGAGCATGATGCGCTGTGCCTCGGTCAGCTTTTCGCCCTCGGAGCGCATGACGCCGCCGGGCCCGAGCGCCTCGACGATCGCGCGCGGTGTGAGCTGGCTCAGCGAGAACCGGGTCGGCGTTCGCCCGCTCTGCGCTCCGCTGTGGCACTCTGCACACGTTTCGGTGAACAGGTCGCCAGCGTCCTGAGCATGGACCGCCGATGGCGTCGAGAGGGTGAAGGTCGTCGCCACGGCCCAGAACGATGAGCGAGCAACCTGTCTGGTCTTGATCATGACGGAAGTCCGGAGGGGATATCGCATGGTGGCTGGAAGGGCACGGTACTGTACGGAGGCGTCAGCGTCACGCTCTGGACGGGGTTCGATCGGTGTTCGATGCTTCATAGAAGGCACGTTCATCCTCCTCGCGATCGCATGAGAAAGTCCCTCGCTCTGACCGTAGTACTGGTGATGGCAGGATGTGGCTCCACCGAGCCCGAAAACATCCTGTTCGTCTCCGGAACCGTGGTCGCCGCCTCGGCGGGGTCCGGGTACACCGCAGGGCAGGGGATCGACGGTGCTCAGGTCTCTCTGCGGTACCAGCCTCCCCTGGAGCCGAGTTCGGAGATCTTCGACTCGGACATCACCGATGTGAACGGTGCGTGGTCAGTGCGGACGGGTCCCCCGCGTGGTCAGGAGTCTCCGAATTGCACCACACTCTCCGTATCCGCGATCAGTGCCGGCTTCACGGGCGCGGTGGTCCCGCTGCGAAACCTCTGTGGAATCGGCCCCGGTGAGGTGACCAACGTCGAGATCGCGCTCACACCGAACTGACGTCGGACCTCGCAGTGGCCAGCCGCCGCTCGACGAGACGATCGACCTGCGCGTGCGGGTGTGCCTGTAGAACCTGGCTCGCCCTCAGGGGATGAAGGAATCCTCGCTCGAGAGCTCGGTCGCGAACGAAGCGAGCAGGTCCGCTGCTGCGTCGAGGTCGGAAAGAGCGATCGTCTCGACGGCGCTGTGCATGTAGCGGTTCGGAAGCTGAACGAGTCCGGTTGCGACACCCGCACGGGTGATCTGGAGCGCGTTCGAGTCGTTGGGTGCAGCTCGTCCGAGCGCGGCGACCTGGAACGGAATGTTTTCGCTCTTTGCGAGTGACTCGAGTCGCCCCCCGACGTGGGGGTTGATGTTCGGCCCACGCAGGATCACCGGTCCCAGGCCGAGGTCGATCGCCCCGCGCTGACGCTTGTCGATCCCGGGGCAGTCCGTGGCGTGCGTGACATCCACGGCGATCGCGACATCCGGCTCGATTCCGTAGGCTGCCGTCCGCGCGCCGCGCAGGCCGATCTCTTCCTGAACTGTGGATGCGACGACGAGCCTGCAGGAGACACCCCGAGCCGCTGCGCGCCGCATCGCCTCGAAGACCACCCAGACACCGGTCCGATTGTCCATCGCGGGTGCGTTCGCGAGTCCGTTGCGCATCTCCTGGATCCCCAGCTGCACCGTGACCGCGTCTCCGATCGATACCACCGACGCGGCATCGTCCATGCTCGCGGCTCCGATATCGATCCACATGTCTTTCGGGTCGACGACCTTCTTCTTCTCCTCGTCCGTGAGGAGGTGGATGGCCTTGCGGGAGATCACGCCGTGCACCGGGTCCCCTCCCGTCCATACGGTCACGCGCTGGCCGACCAGCTGCTGTGGGTCCCATCCCCCGACGGTTTGAAAGAAGAGGTAGCCCGCGTCGTCGATGTGGGAGACGAGCATGCCGAGCTGGTCGCAATGACCGTCGAGCATGAGCGTCGGGCCACCGGCGGGGTTCACGGTCGCGATCACGTTGCCGTGCAGATCCGTTTCGATCTGGTCGGCGAAGGGTGCGACGTAGTCGCGGACGACTTGCTGAACGGCCTGCTCGTACCCCGAGACGCCGGGCGCCGAGAGAAGGGCGTCGAGGAAGGAACGGGACGACGATTCCACGAATGCCTCCGTGAGCGAAACGGTGTGTACCGGGAGAGCTTCCCCCCAAGT
>CALHIO010000183.1 GCA_938030915.1 uncultured Gemmatimonadota bacterium | reverse complement strand
CCTCTGTCAGAGTGCTCCGGACACCTCGACGCACCGGGGGTGCTGCGGCACCAGTGCGAGGCAGTCGTCGATCAGTTCTCGCGCGTCAGCGGGTGAACCGTCCGCCTGTGCGGCGGCTGCGTCCCACGCCATTCGCTCGCCCACCTTCAACAACAGGGCAGCGGCCTCCTGGCTTTCCGGCTCGAGCTCGGCGAGCCGCAGGGCATAGCTCTGCACGTCTGCGCCCTCGGAGCCGAAATATCGGTTGTCCGTCTGCGCGGTGACGGCGAGGTCGGTGAGCCTGCGGACCTCCCAGGAGACGTCGACCGTGGCGCCAGCCTCGCGCAGGCGCTCGACCAGCGGTGGGATCTCGCCCTCGTCGAGAGGTACGACAAAGGGTGTCTGTACATCGGCGAGAGCTGCCACCGGCACCAGCTGAACCCCACCCTCCGCACCGGCTTCGGTGATCCAGATGTTTTCGACGGTGCCACTCCTGACCATGGAGACCAGTCGGTCCGAATCCAACGTGCGGCCCCATGGCTGCGCCCAGACGGTCGCGCCGGCAGCGGCGAGCACGATCGCCGCCGCAACCAGTCGACCGGCCTTGGACCTGGCTTTCGCGGGTTGAGATGCCGGGCGCGCTGACTCGGGCGCCCTCTGCGCCTGAGCCGGTGGCTGTGCGGACGGTACATCCAGGCCGACCGTCGCTGTGGCACCTGCGGGTGCGGCGAACTCACCGCCCTGCGAGATGCTGATGAGGGTGTCACGCAGCTCTCGCGCGGACTGGAATCGCTCGGCGGGATCCCGTCGCAGCAGCTTCATGACGACGTTGATCATCGCCGGCGGGATCGTCGGGCCCTGCTGGTCCATAGGCCGGACGTTGGCGCGCTCGGTGGCGACCATCAGCTCGTAGATCTGGTTGGTCGGCACGTGGGCGAGATTGCCCAGCCACGGGTCTTTCCCGGTCAGCAGGGCGTAGAGGATGACGCCGAACGCGAAGAGGTCGGTGCGGCCATCCACGGCCTCGGCTCGAAGCTGCTCCGGGGCTGCGTACCCGGGCGTGCCGAGCGTTCCGACCGTCGTCAGGCGGGAGTCGGCCTCTTTCTCGGCGATCTTCGCGATGCCGAAGTCGAGGATCTTCACCGAATCCTCTCCGGCCCGATCTTTGGTCAACATCAGGTTCTCGAGCTTGAGATCCCGATGCACGACCGGCTCCGGCCCCTCGTGCGCGGCCATGAGACCGTCGCATGCCTGCAGCGCGAGCCGGATGGTTCGATCGACCGGCATCGGACCTTCCTCGGCGATCACGTCGGCGAGGCTTCGCCCTTCGACGAACTCCATGAGGAAGTAGACCATACCGGCCTCGATGTCTTCCTCGTACGTCGACAGGCCGACGATGTGCTTCGAGTCCTTTCCCAGTCGCTTCATGATCTGCGCCTCGCGCAGGAAGCGCGCACGCATCTCCTCGGCCTCCGCGCCGGTCATCCGGTCGACACCCAGGATCTTGAGGGCTTCGATCCAGCCGCCCTTCACGTCCTGGACCTTGTAGACCGTACCGAATGATCCGGCGCCGAGTCGCTTGAGCACCTTCCACTTGTCTCGGACGAGCGTGCCGATCAGGCGGTCTTCTTCCTGCTGGGCTTCTTCGACCGCGGCGGCATCCTCCTCCACGAGTCTCTTCACGTCCTCGTCGGAGAGCTTGATCGTGGCGCCGGCATCTTCGGGCTCGAGCGGCGTCATCGGCTGAGTGGCGGCGGAGCTGGGTGCCGTCGATTCCTCGGGAGGCCGAGGGGCGGCAGAAGACGACTCCGTGAGCTCGGGTATCTCGCTCGGATCCCACGCAACCGTAGGCTGCGGTGGCGGCTTCTTGTCCGGCTCGTCCGTGTTCGACACGCGTTTCGTCCTTCCAGGGGAGTTCCCGCTGTCGAACGTATTCCTCTCCCGGAAGGGAGGTCAAATGTTGCGGAAGGCTTGCTCCCGGGCGGTCCCGCTTATCCTTTCTCACCATGGCTCCGCGACCACGCATGGCTCTGCTGCCGGCTCTTGTTCTCGCCGGCTGCTACACGCCGCCCGATTCACCCCCGGCGATCCGCTCGGGGGCGCTCGAAGAGACGGCGCTCGTCTTTCAGGCGGTCGACGCGGGAACGGGGGGTCCCCTCTCCGATTCGGAGATGACGGTTCGGTATCTCGTTCGGGAGCCGATCATCTTCGACGCCTCCAACGTCGAGCGTGTTTCGTCGCGTGAGGCGTACGAGATCTCCCATGCGGTCGGAGATCCGAGCCTCGTGCTCGAGGTTCGCGTCGAAGCAGATTCGTATCACCGGCTCGACACGGTGCTGAGTGTGGGCCGAGGTCAGTCCGTCGGTCCGCTGACCGTGCGCCTCTCACGTCGTCTCGACCGGGTGGCCACGACGTCCACGCCCGCCGCGACGCGTCCGGCCGACCCCGGGCCGGCGCGTGTCGACTACAGCGCGATGAACGCGGGCAACCGTGCCTTCCAGCAGCAGGCATGGCTGGAGGCCACGGAGGCATATCAGGGGATGCCCGCGCCCGACGACGACATGAGTGAGTACGGGCGTGCCTACCTGGAAGCGAAGGTCCGGCAGGGCACCGCCCACATCAATCGTTCAGAGTTCGGACGGGCGCTCGAGATCTTCGAGGAGGTCGTGGAGATGGAGGAGCCGGGTGCCGACGCGTTCCTGCGCCTCGCTCAGGCCCAGTGCGCGGTCGGACGTGTCGAGGAAGGGAGGGGAACGCTCGCGTCATTGGGTCGCGCGCGGAATCGGATGACGCCCGAGGAGCAGTCCAACGTCAGCGCGATGATCGCATACCAGCGTGGCGTGTGCACGCAGAGCGAGTTCGATCGGGCACAGACCACGCGGGAGCGCGTCCGCTACGGCGCCCAGGCG
>CALHIO010000182.1 GCA_938030915.1 uncultured Gemmatimonadota bacterium | reverse complement strand
GGCAGCGAAGCGCATCGGATCCTCCAGTAGTCGGAAGCGGTCACGATGCGCCCCCGTTCGTCGCCGTGCCACCCCACGATGCCGAGCTACCCCACGACATCGAGCTACCAGATGCGGAGCACGATCAGGAGGGGGACATGGTCGGAGGCCACCGGCTCGTCGATGACTCGGTGTTCGACAACTTCGAACGACTCGGCCGGACGTAGCATCACGAAGTCAATCTCTCGCGCGGGATCGTCGGCCGGGAACGTCTCCGCGGGTCCGTCCTTGTCCACGACGAACCAGTCCTGTGCCTGCAGGCTCCTCAGGATCCGGTCTCCGCGTCGCGAATTGAAGTCGCCCGCGAGCACGACGGGGTGCTCCCGACGATCCAGGATCGCCGACAGCGAGTCGGCCTGAGCGAGCCGCTCTTCGGGAGTCCGGTAGAGGTGGATGCCGACGACGGAGACACGACGACCCTCCGGCCCGACCCGGACCTCGACCTCCAGTCCCGTACGCGGCTCCTCTCCGTCGGGGAGTCGGTGATTCACGACGCGCGCGACCGGCAACCGTGAGAGAACCGCCATCCCATACTCTCCGCCCTGGTACGGCATGAAGTCACCGAAGAACGCCTGCATTCCGAGGAGTTCACCGAGCCGGGTCGCCTGATCCACGCGGTCGGTGCGCTCGGTGCCGACATCGATCTCCTGGAGGGTGATCACGTCGGCGTCGAGAGGACGAAGGACGTTCGCGATGCGCTCGAGAGAAATCACGCTATCGAGGCCGAGTCCGTGCTTCACGTTGTAGGCGGCCACCCGGAGCGTTCCCTGGGCATGGACCGGGGGGGAGAGGAGCCCGGCCAGAAGCGCGACGATCAGAAACCGGATTCGGCGACCTCGCCTCGGACGACTCCGCACCCCTGGCTCCAACTTGCCCTCCCGTTCAGCGTTTCGGCATCTTCGCCATTCGAAGCTGCCGAACGACTCTATGCCCCGCGAGGCCCCGTCCGCCATGACCATGCTTGCTTCCTACAACCCCGCGACCGGCGACATCGTCGGCGAAGTGCCCGTCACTCCCGCGGATCAGATTCAGGCGGCGGTGGACCGGGCACGAGCAGCCCAACCGGCGTGGGCCGCATTGGGCCTGGAGGGTCGGGCGGAGATCCTGAAGCGCGCGGCGGACATCTTCACGGAGCGCGCCGATGCGCACGCCGAGCTCATGACCCGGGAGCAGGGCAAGCCGCTCAAGGAAGCACGAGGAGAGGCGCGCAGCCTCGGGTCGGGCCTGGCCCACGAGGTCGACGAGATGGTCGAGGCGCTCCAACCCGATATTCTCGAAAGCGGGGGGCATCGGTCGACCATCTACCATGATCCGCTGGGCGTGGTCGGCGCGATCACCCCGTGGAACTTCCCAATGTCGATGCCGCACTGGATGGTCCTGCCGTCGCTGATGGCCGGGAACACTGTCGTCCTCAAGCCGTCGGAAGAGACGCCTCTGTGCGGTCAGGCGTACGCCGATGTCCTGCAGGACGTGCTGCCCGAGGATGTGCTGATCGTCACGCACGGCGCCGACGAGCAGGGCAAGGCGCTCGTTCACTCCGACGTCGACATGATCGCCTTCACGGGGTCACGCGAAGTGGGAAAGCACATCATGCGGGAGGCCAGCGGCACCTTGAAGCGGGTCGTCCTCGAACTCGGGGGGAAGGACCCGATGATCGTCCTCGAGGACGCCGATCTGAAGAAGGCCGCGAAGTTCGCGGCGTTCAACTCGTTCAGGAATTGTGGCCAGGTGTGCGTGTCGACCGAGCGCATCTTCGTGATGGACTCGGTCGCGGACGACTTCGAAGGCGCGCTTACGGAGCTCGCGTCCGCGCTTCGCGTGGGCGACGGGATGGAAGAATCCGACGTCGGTCCTATGGTCAACGCCCAGCAGCGCGACCATGTGCTCGCTCAGATCGACGCAGCCGTAGGAGCTGGTGCCACCGTGCTGACGGGAGGCGAGGGGCACCATGACAATTTTGTGACGCCCACGGTGCTGACGGGCGTGACAGAGGAGATGGACATCGGCACGGTGGAGACGTTCGGGCCCGTTGCGTGCGTGACTCGCGTATCGTCCATCGACGAAGCCGTCGACCGTGCGAACGACACGCACTTCGGACTCGGTGCCGTCGTCTTCGGCGGCGACACGGAACAGACAGAGGCCGTGGCCCGCCGACTGACCGCCGGGATGATCGGCGTCAATCGTGCGGCCGGCGGTGTCCCCGGGACGCCGTGGGTCGGGGCGCGTGAGAGCGGCTTCGGCTTCCACAAGTCCAGAGACGGTCATCGCCAGTTTACGCAGACCCGTGTCCTCACGAGGCCGGTCTGATGAAGGCGCTCTCATACAGACCCGCCATCCAGGTCACGATCATGGCACTGACGACGTTCGCCGCAGGATGCGATCGGGGGCCGGCACACTCCATCGTCCCCGTGCCGCAGCAGATCGTCATGGGGAGCGGCACCTTCGCGCTGAACTCCGACGTGGAGGTCCACTTCGCGGATCAGGCGGACGAGGGGGCGCGATCCGTCTTCGACATCTGGGCGACTCCGTTCCGCGAGAGTGGGACGCTGACGCTCGGCGCCGCCGAGGGCGGGGCATTTCGAATCGGCGTCGACGGCGAAGGGGCTCCGGAGAGCTACCGGTTGGCCGTCACGACCGACGGGATCGATCTCACCGCCGCCGACCACGCGGGTCTGCTGTACGGGCTGCAGACGCTGAGCCAGCTGATGCCTCCCGGGGCGGAAACCGGAGGCACGGCCGCGCTCGAGCTTCCGGTGACCGAGATCGAGGATGCCCCCCGCTTCGCGTACCGCGGCATGCACCTCGACGTCGCACGCCACTTCTTTCCGCCGGACTTCATCAAGCACTACATCGACCTGTTGGCCCGCTACAAGATCAACCGCTTCCACTGGCATCTGACGGAAGATCAGGGGTGGAGGATAGAGATCGACCGGTATCCCCGCCTGACCGAGATCGCGGCCTTCCGCGAGCAGACCCAGATCGGCCATGGGCTGGACGAGTTCAACGGCGACGGAATTCGGTACGGCGGCTTTTACACCAAGGACGAGATCCGTGACATCGTCGCGTACGCGCAGGCACGCCACGTCACGATCATCCCGGAGATCGAGATGCCCGGTCACGCGCAGGCGGCGCTCGCGGCTTACCCGGAACTCGCCTGCACGGAGGGGCCCTTCGAGGTCGCGATGACGTGGGGCGTCTTCGAAGACATCTACTGCCCGTATGAAGAGACCTTCGAGTTCCTCGAGAACGTCCTGGCGGAGGTGATCGAACTCTTCCCGGGCGAGTACATCCACATCGGGGGAGACGAAGCCCCCAAGACGCGCTGGGAAGAAAGCGAGTACGTCCGTGACCTCATGGTGCGTGAAGGCTTCAACGACGTGGAGCAGGTCCAGGGCTACTTCATTCGGCGCATCGAACGCTTCCTCAATGCGAACGGAAAGCGACTGATCGGCTGGGACGAGATCCTCGAGGGTGGGCTGCCTCCCAACGCGACGGTGATGTCGTGGCGTGGAACGATCGGCGGCATCGAGGCCTCGCGTCGGGGACACGACGTGGTGATGACGCCATACAGCCACCTCTACTTCGACTACTACCAGTCGGAGGATCAGGACGCGGAGCCCTTCGCGATCGGGGGATTCCTGCCGCTCGACACGGTCTACTCCTACGAGCCCGTGCCGCCGCAGCTCCGGGATCGTGACAAGGAGAGGATCATCGGCGCCCAGGCGAATGTCTGGACCGAGTACATGAAGACGGGAGACCACGTCGAGTACATGCTCATGCCGCGGATGCTTGCCCTCTCCGAGGTCGTGTGGTCAGCGGCGGAGGCGAAGGACTACGAGAACTTCCTGGAGCGGATCGAGTGGCACCTGGCACGCCTCGACGCGCTGGGCGTGAACTACCGGCCTCTCGACGACTGATCCTGCGGCCGGACTTCGGGGCGGGACGCTACGAGCGGTGCAGAGGACGGGTCAGACACGTCGGGCCACCGCATCCCTTGAGGCTGATCTCTCGACCGACGAAGGCGTGAACCTCGACGCCGGCCGCCTCCATGCGGCGGCGCGTCTCGGGATTCCCCTCGACCGCGACCGCGACGCGAGGGGCGACCGTGAGGACATTGCACCCCTGAGAGTCGAATTCATCCTCGGGCACCTCGACCAGCCCGAAGCCCCGGTCGACGAGTAACTCCCGGAAGGGAACGGGCATCAGCGGCGAGTACACGAGCAGCAGGTCCTCGGCGAGCGGCGACAGAATCGACATGAGGTGGAAGACGTCACCCGGACCGCGGAAGTGGGGGAGCGGAACCCGGACGAGCTCCACGTCGGGCAGCAACCGCCGAAGCTGCGCGATCCCGTCATCGTTCGTCCTGTACCCTCTCCCCACGGCGAGCGTTTGATCGTCGAGCCACGCCACGTCACCACCCTCGATCGTCCCGGGCGGCTCGATGGTCCCGAGCACGGGCGTGCCGAGCTCCCGAAACGTGCGCGCCTGCGCCTGAGGCTCCGCTGCCCGAGCGCCCTTTCCCATCGAACAGAGGATGGCGCCCCCGTCGGCGACGATCGATGCGTCGCGGACGTACATCGAGTCGAGCCCGGAACCATCTCCGATCATCCAGTCGATCTCGGTGCCGAGCCGCTCGAGAAGGTCGGCGAACGCGTCGTACTCCCGACACGCTTCATCGAAGTCCGGCTCGTCGAGGTAGTTGAGCCCTCGCCATTGGGCACTGATCGCATCGTTCGACTCGAACGCATCGCGTGCATGCCTCAGCAGCACTCGCTTCAGCGGTCGCACTTCGCTCTGCACCATGACCTCCGAGAGGCGCCTGTCTACGTCACACTGAAGGGTAGCCCTCACCTCCTGCCAGGAATATCCTTGCCAACAGCAATTATATCTTTGCATATCGACACTGTATGGCCACTGACCCTGATCGGCTCGAGGCGGTTCGCCGGTTCAGCCGCGCGTACACAAAACACCTCGGCCTGCTGTCCGGGGGCCTCTTGGGCGGTTCGTGGTCGTTGAGTGAGGTGCGCACCATCGACGAACTCGCACAGGCGAGCCCCGAGGGCACGACGGGCTCCGCGGTCGCGTCGGCTCTCGATCTGGACCCTGGATATGTAAGCCGCCTGCTACGTCGTCTCGAGCGAGCGGGAATCACGGAGACCGTCCGCTCCGCGACGGATCGTCGCAAAATGATCGTACGGCTGTCCCCGCGCGGCATGGACGCGCTGGATGAACTGCACGCGGCTTCGCGAACCCGTGTTGCCGAGTTTCTCGGCCACGTGGATCCGGCGGACCACGGCGAACTGATCGAGTCGATGACAACCATCGAGCGTATCCTCGAACACGGAGATGCGACGCCCCGCATCCGATACCGGGGACACAGACCTGGAGACATGGGCTGGATCGTTCAACGACACGCCGAGCTCTATTATGCCTCGCACGGCTGGGACGACAGCTTCGAGGCCATGGTCGCCGGGATCTGCGCGCGCTTCCTCGACCGGTACGATCCGTCGTGCGAGCGGAGTTGGGTCGCCGAGGTGGACGGTCGTCGCTCGGGAGCGGTTGCGCTCGTCCGACGCTCGAAGCGGGTCGGCCAGCTGCGACTCCTCTTCGTTGAGCCCCGGGCTCGCGGCCTCGGGATCGGCGCCCGTCTCGTCTCGGAATGCGTGGGACAGGCTCGACACTTCGGGTACCGCTGCCTGATTCTCTTCACCGTTGCGGGACTCGACTCGGCCCGTCGACTGTACGAGGCAGAGGGGTTCCGGATGACGTCCGAAGAGCCGGGCCGTGCCTGGGGGAAGGATCACATGGCTCAGACCTGGGAGCTTACGCTGTGAGCGAGGATACGCCGCATTACCTGCTGGATCATACCGACCGCGAGCTACGACGCCTCGACCTGCAGGGTGAGTTGTACCGGGATGTGACGACCCGGGCGTTGCGTGATGCAGGTATTGGCGAAGGCATGCAGGTACTCGATATCGGTTCCGGTAGCGGCGACGTGTCGATCACGGCAGGCCGGCTGGTAGGACCGACGGGATCCGTGCTCGGCATCGATCGTGGAGCGGCGGCGATTCGGGATGCACGGGCCAAGGCTGCGGCCGCAGGGCTCGAGCATGTCCTCTTCGAACAACACGAGATCGACGACTTCCGAACGGCATCCTCGTTCCACGCGCTCATAGGCAGGTTCGTCCTGATGCACCAGCAGGACCCGGGTCGCGCACTACGCGCTGCCGCGCGACACGTGCGCCCGGGTGGCGTGATCGTGATGATCGAATCCCACATGGAGCTCCTCCGTACCGGAGGGCACTCGACTCCGCATTCCCCGCTCTACGAGACGATCGTGGACTTCAAGGCCCGCGTCGTCCGAGCAGCCGGTGCAGACCTCGAAGCTGGCGGCAGGCTTCGCGCGACGTTCCGGGCGGCAGGACTTCCCGAGCCGACGTGTCGCCTCGAAGCCCACGCCGAAGGAGGCGCGGACAGCAGGTACTACGGGTATGTCGAGCAAAGTGTCCTGAGCATGCTCGGCGAAGCCGCTCGGGCCGGGATCGACACCTTCGACGAGGCATCGGCGAAGGGGATCGGGGATCGACTTCGCGACGAAGTCGTGGCGGCCGGCGGATCACTCATCTCGTGGCCGGTCGTGTACGCGATCGCGCGTCTACCGTGAGGAGCGGTCCACCAGCGTGACCCGACGAGCGTTGTGATCGGAGCCGTACGTGTCCTCGATCCGCTCGTACCCATCCAGTTCGAAGTGCCGGTACGCACGTCGGCGGAAGAAGATATGGTCCGCCGGGAAAGACCCTCTTGTACCGAGATCGTCCCAGCGGGGTGACTCGGGGAAGGCCTGACGCAGGAACTGGAGGGACGACTCGTTCCCCGCCCACGTGTTGAAGTCGCCGCCGACGACCACCACCTGAGTGAGCGGCCCGTCGGCTTCCGCTTCAGCGATCCCGTCGATCAGCCCGAGCGCCTGCCGGGCACGCGTCTGGTTCCCTGTGATCAGGCTTCGTAACAGCGTCGACGCGACGTCGAGGTGCGTGGACACGAAGCGCACCCGCTCACCGTCCGGGGCGTTCGACGTGATGGCGACCGCGACTTTCCGCCCGCCTTCGTGAGGCAGGTCGAAGGCGATCGGAGCGTTGAACGGAAGCGTCGTCAAGATCGCGTTTCCTCGGTCCTCGCCGGGACGACGATCGTCGTCCGGCCCGTTGCGTGACGACGGCACATACAGATATGCCAGACCACAGCGCTCGGCCGTCGCCACGAAGTCGAGCGCGTCGTCCGGCAAGTCGGGACCGAGGGTCCACGGAATGCTGTCTCCACCCTCGACTCGGGGCAGATCGTCCGACTTTCGCCACACCTCCTGGAGCAGCATCACGAACGGGCGGGCACCGTCCCGAAGTCGGGGCTGAGCCACCGAACAGTCGAGTCCGAGTTCCCTGTCGAGAAAGGCGAAGAGGTCTCCGGCTCCGACAGCCGTATTCCACGCTACGACCTCCAGGTCGGTGCCGGCTTCCCATGCCGGGAAGTGTCCGGCCGGGCGCGCCCGTACGACCGGGGGACCGACCACGGCGCACCACGCGGCATCCAGTCGGACGTCTCGGTCCTCTTCGGCCCGGTACCACCGAAGCCCGGCGGTGTCCGCAGGCGACACCTGGTCTCGGCGCAAACGTTGCTCCGGGCAGAACGATCCGGCCGGGGGCCGCGCACGCTCCATGGCGGGTGAGATCGTGCATGCGGTACCGACGAGCACGACACCGAACAGAGCTGCGGTCGCCAGCGGAGTGCGCATCACCACCCCACAGGCAGCGAGAACGAGAGAGGAACGCTGGTACCGCTCCCCTCGCGCTTGGCATCCGAGGCCCCATCCGCCCAATCGACCATACCGCCGAGTGCCGCACCGGCCAGGCTGAACAGGATGAAGTCCTGCAGTCCCGCTCGGGGAAACGTCAGCCACACGATGCTACCTACGACCGCTCCGGCCCCGAGGCCGACACCACTCCCGACCGGGGATGCACCGAATGCACCACCGATCACGCCGAGCGTTGCGGCATCTTCCCAGTCGTACTGCCGCACGGCCTGACGCAGGATGATGCCGACCCCCGAGCCGATCAGAGCGCCTACGCCAGCTCCCTCGAGACGAACGATCGTCTCGTCCTGGTTCTGCGCACCGATCAAGCCACCCATGGCTACACCGAGCGCACCACCCACGCTTGCGCCTGTCGCCGCGCACTTCGGACCATACAGAGTGCGATTGCACGGCAGAACACTGCCGACCAGCCCGAGGACGGATCCCGAATACGCTCCCAACGCGACGCCGCCGAGTGTGCTCGCCGTGCTGCCCCGGAACGCTTGCGCGTCAACCGCCTGAGGTCCGAAGAGCCCGCACACGAGGCAAAGCGACACGATCCGGGCGAGCCGGATATGATCGAGAGTGAAGAAGGCTGGAGCGACCAAAACGTGATGTCTCAGGGAATTTCGGATCGCATCAAAGCGGGTGCCCTGACACGAACCCCTCATCACGCCCGGAAGTTGCAGCGTCAGGTGCGGTCGACAGGAACGGTCATGACCGGACAGGGAGTTCCGGCGAGAACACCCTCCGTGACTCCCCCCTCCACTCGGCCGAAGCCGGTCTTGCTCCACGTCGTGGTCATGTAGATCGCGTCCACGTCGAGATCCTCCGCAGTCTCCAGGATCCGTGGCACCGTATCTCCACTGCGCTGCATCGCGTTCCAACGGCAGAACGGCAGATCCGGCAGATCCGTCGCCTCCACTTCGTTGCCCTCCCCGATGTGAAGGAGGGTGATCTCGAGGTCGGCGTCGTCCAGAAGCGTCGCGGCATTGACGGCCTGGAGCATGGCGGGCCGCGGGTCCGTCGCCGAATCCACCGGGATCAGAATCCGCTTGAGGGTCACCTCTCCGGTAACCCCATTCACGAAGACGCTCCCACCGTCGGGCACGAACAAGGTCAGCAGCCGGGACCGGCGCGCGAGCAGCTCCGCTCTGGGGGCGCGGACGAGACGAGCCAGGCCTCGTCGCCCGGTCGTTCCGAGAACGATCATGTCCACGGCATTCCGCTCGATGTATTGCAGAGACGCCGCAACGGGATCGCGAATGTCGACCTCGATCTTGCTGACACTCGCCTGCCGTGTGCGCTTGGAAAGCCCGTCGAGCGTCCCGGCGGCCTTCCATTGCGCCAGCTTCGAGCGCACGGACGGAAATTCAGGCCAGTTGTCCGTCGCTCGGCGTCCCATTGCGTGAAGAAGCGTGAACTGCGCCCCCGACCGGATAGCGATGGCGAGCGCGTGGTGGAAGGCCCGCTCCGACGCCTCGGAAAGATCGGTCGGGTGCAGGACGAAGTCGGGGGGTCGCAGCCCGGAATCGAAGATCACGCTCATGTGCCAAGCTATCGTGGTGTCTACAAGTACCCAACGGTATCCAGGAGAAATGCCAGATGCTGACCCGGGTCCCGTGTGGGATATCGTTTCACCGAGCGACTCGTCGTCGCTGCGGCATTGGATGTCGTAGGCGAGTCGGACCCAGCGTCCTATCTTCGCAGCCCGCCGGACCCACGCCGGTTCCCATCCGATGTTGCTCGATCTTGAACGCACTGCAGGAGGACGTCCTTGAGCATGACCCACGAGGAGTACCTGGCTCGCGACGCCCTCGGACTCGCTGAGACGGTCCGCAACGGTGACGTCTCCGCCCTCGAACTGCTCGAAGTGGCTCTGGCCCGACTGGACAGTCTGAACCCCCGCATCAACGCGGTCGTCCACCGTATGGAAGAGGACGCACGAACGACGGCGGCGAACCCCGCAGATGGTCCATTCTCCGGAGTCCCGTTTCTCGCCAAGGATCTCGCGTCCATGTACGCCGGTCACCCGACCTCCGCAGGAAGCCGATTCCTGCGCGACCACGTCGTCACCTGGGATTCCGAGCTCGTCCGGCGTGTAAAAGCCACGGGCGTGTCTGTCTTCGGCAAAACGAATACACCTGAGTGGGGGCTACAGCCGATCACGGAACCCGAGTTGTGGGGGCCCGCACTGAACCCGTGGAATCCGGAGCGAAGCCCCGGTGGCTCGAGTGGCGGCACGGGTGCCGCGATCGCCGCGGGTATCGTTCCGATGGGGGGTGGAGGTGATGGCGGTGGCTCGATCCGTATCCCGGCGTCGTGCTGCGGGCTTTTCGGACTGAAACCCAGTCGTGGGCGAACGCCTACCGGCCCTCGTCGTGGGCAATTCTGGCGGGGGGCATCGGTGGAGCACGTGCTGACCCGAAGCGTGCGGGACAGCGCTGCGATGCTCGACGCGACGCACGGGCCCGATCCCGGCGTCGCATTCGAAATCCCGTCCCCGGAACGTCCCTGGCTCTCGGAGGTCGACCGCGACCCCGAGCCCCTTCGTATCGCCTTCACGACGATTCCGTGCGTGGATACGGAGGTCCATCAGGACTGCATTGACGCCGTAGCGGACGCAGCCGAGCTCCTGACCTCTCTCGGGCACGAGGTCGTGGAGGACCATGCCCCAATCGACGGGGACGCGTTCGCCCGTAATTTCCTGACGGTTGTCGCTGGAGAGTTGGGCGCGGACATCGATGAAGCAGCCGCCGCCGTGGGGCGCCGGCCACGCCGCCACGAGCTGGAACCCGCCACGTGGGCCCTCGGGCTGATCTCCAGGGCGTTATCCGCTAACGATTTCGCGGCCTCACTGCGGCGGATGGAGATCATGGCGCGCGACGTCGGTGACTTCTTCGAGCGGTACGACATCGTTCTGACGCCTACGGTGTCGGTCCCCCCACCCCCGCTGGGGACGGTCGGCCCAAGTGCCTCGGAGCGCGCGCAGCTGAAGCTCGTCGGGATGTTCGGTTCCGGGAGGCTCGTAAAAGCGGCGGGGCTGATCGACCAGGCCGCCAAGTCCGCGCTCGACTTCATTCCGTGGACGCCGGTCTACAACATCACCGGGCATCCGGCGATGTCAGTCCCCCTCCACTGGAACGACCAAGGTCTCCCCGTTGGCGTGCATTTCGTCGGGCACTTCGCTCGCGAGGACACGCTCTTTCGTCTGGCCGGCCAACTCGAGCGGGCTCGACCGTGGTTCGACCGACTGCCCCCGATGGCACGGGAGCTCTGAGTCAGCCCAGCGACACCCACGTCGGCGGGTGCCGGACCGCGTCGAAGAAACGAAGCATGTCCCCGGCCGAAATGGTCGTGGTCATCGAGTTGACCAGCGGGTGGAAGTTCCAGACATCGAACGCCCGAAGTCCCTCATCCAATGCAACACGCACATGACCCCCGTGGTCATTAAAGACGCCGAACGGGGTCACAGAGCCCGGAATCACGCCGAGATAATGCATCAGACGCTGCGGGCTCCCGAACGAAAAACGCTTGTGTCCGAGCATCTCGGCCACCGCGCGCAGGTCC
>CALHIO010000181.1 GCA_938030915.1 uncultured Gemmatimonadota bacterium | reverse complement strand
GAGTACGATCAGCATCACCCTCTGAACGCCCAGTGCTCCGTCCTCATTCCGGAACCACTCGTCGAGGGAGTGCGCGCCGAAGCCCTGCCCGCCACCACCGATCGTCACCGCGGGGATCCCGAGCGAGATCGGAATGTTCGAGTCCGTCGAGGAACGGCTGAAGGTCGGCTCGATGCCCAGTGCTCGCGTCACGGCCGCCGCCTGCTGGATGTACGGATGGTCTTCGGCGATCACACCCGACGGCCGATCGCCGATCATGTCGACCTCGACCGTGAGCGGCTCACCCCGGGTCCGGCGCGCGTTCTCTTCGGCGAGTGCACGCTGAACCGCGCCCTGGAGAATCGCGTCGACGGCGTCGAGTGTCGCATCACCCTCGGAGCGCATGTCGATCTCCATCCACGCTTCGAACGGGACGGAGTTCACAGACGTGCCGCCTCCCATCCGTCCCACGTTGTAGCTGGTCCGGAACGGCGCTGTGGCCGTGTATGGCGCGGCACCGTCCTGGAAGTAGCCGATCGCCTGCCCCATGGCGTGCGCCGGGTTGGCGAGACCGAAGGCGCCCCATGAGTGCCCGCCGGGACCCTTGAACGTCACGCGGTACCGGTGTGATCCGAGACCCATGTGCGTGATGCCGGTTGGACTCGTCCCGTCGACGGAGATGAAGTGGTCGATGCGCGGCCCCCCGTCGCGGAAGAGGTGCTTCACCCCGCGCAGATCTCCGAGTCCCTCCTCACCCACGTTGCCGATGAAGAGAACGTCGGCTTCCGTTCGGATGTCGGCCTCGTTCATGGCACGGAGGACGGCGAGCACCGTCGCCAGACCCCGTGTGTCGTCCGCGATCCCGGGAGCGAAGAGCGTATCCCCGCTCACACGGATCGTGACGTCGGTCTCGGGAGGAAAGACGGTGTCGAGGTGGCCGGCGATCGCGAGGACCTCTCCCGTACCGGATCCTCGGCGCAGGCCGATCGCGTTCCCTACCTCGTCCGTCCACGCGCTGTCGACTCCGAGATCGATCATCATCTGCAGGAATGCGGCGCCCCGCTCGTCCTCCATGAACGGAGGTGCCGGGATCTCGGTGAGCGTCATCAGATCGTCCATCGTCTGGTCGTCCGTCTCGACGATATGATCGAGCGCGGAGCGGACAGCGGGGTGATTCATCAGCTGCTCGACCTGTCGGTCGAAGTCGGTCGACGACTGAGCGACGAGCGGTGAGGTGGAGACGGCGGTGATCAGAACGGGCGCCAGGGCACCGGTGAGAAGACGCTTCATCATGTTCGATTCGTTTCTGGAGAGAGGGCGCGAAGCCCTGAATCTAGGTACTCGACCGTGGTCTCGGGGAGATCGGGGTGGCTTCCCCCGAACGCGTGTCGCAGCTTGGATCGATCGTACACCGAGACTCTTCCCGATCCCCAGATAGATGATTCCGGACGGCTGGACCCGATACGAGATCGAGGACCTGATCGGCACCGCGGAGCCCGAAGTGCTCGCGGAGGTGCCGATCGTGATCTCGTTGGACCCCCCGGACGCGAGTTGGGCCGAGGAGATCTGTCTGGACCTCACGGATCACGACGACCCGCTCGTTCGGGGCAACGCAGTGCTGGCGCTGGGGTTTCTGGCGAAGACCACCGGGGATCTCGATGAGGAACGGGCGCGTGCCGCGATCGGCGCAGGACTCGGGGACGAAGACGAATACGTCCGGGACCAGGCCGAGGCCGCCTCGGACGACGTCGAGACCTTCCTGGAGTGGGTGATCGAACGCTGAGCACCCCGTGTGCGGCTCTCCTTGTACGGCTCCCGTCTGCCGCCTACCCTCATCGACCCCCCGAGTGAATCCGTTCAATCAGGAGTCCCCGAAGTGAAGAAGATCGGCGCAGCGTTGATCGCTGCCGTGGTGCTCGCACAGCCTGTTCAGGCTCAGAGCGTGAAGGACCAGCTTGCCGCGTTCATCGACGCCAACTCCGACCAGTATGCCGCGACGGCCCAGCACCTGTGGGACCTCGCCGAAGTCGGATACATGGAGACCGAATCGTCCGAGACGCTTCAGGGTGTCCTGCGTGACGCGGGCTTCGAGATCGCATCCGGCGTCGCCGGCATGCCGACCGCCTTCGTCGCTACGTACGGTGGTGGCGGTCCGATCATCGGGATCATGGGCGAGTATGACGCTCTCCCGGGCATCAACCAGAGCCGTTCCTCGGAGCGGGACCCGATTCCCGGCAAGATCGCCGGACACGCGTGCGGTCATCACCTCTTCGGTACCGGATCCGTTGCGGCGGCCCTCGCGATCCGGGACTGGCTGGCGGAATCCGGTTCGCCGGGTACGATCCGCGTCTACGGGACGCCCGCCGAGGAGGGCGGAGCGGGCAAGGTCTACATGGTCCGTGATGGGCTCATGGACGACGTGGACGTGATGCTGCACTGGCATGCGAGCTCGACGAACAGCGCGAGCGCGTCGTCGTCTCTGGCGAACAAGTCCGGCATGTTCCGCTTCTATGGCCAGTCCTCCCATGCCGCCGGAGCGCCGTGGCGCGGGCGCTCGGCGCTCGATGCCGTCGAAGCGTTTCACTACATGATCAACATGATGCGCGAGCACGTGACGCCTGCCGCGCGGATTCACTACGTCATCACGTCCGGAGGCTCGGCACCCAACGTCGTGCCCGACTTCGCCGAGTCGTACATCTACGTGCGGCATCCCGACCCGGAAGAGTCGCGCAGGATGTTCGACTGGGTGACGCGAATCGCCGAAGCGGCCGCCATGGGCACCGAGACCCGAATGGAGCACGAGGTCATCCACGGCATCTACAACGTGCTTCCCAACGAGGCTCTGGCGCGCGCCATGTACGAGAACCTCAACCTCGTCGGGGGCGTCGAATACAATGCCGAGGAGCGCGCGTTCGCCGAGGCGATCCACAGCACGTTCCCGGAGGACGCACCATCGATCGAACGGGCTGCGATGATCGAGCCCTTCGAGGTGATCGAGGTGGGACAGGGTGGTTCGACGGATGTCGGGGACGTGTCATGGACCGTCCCCACCGCTGGACTCAACACGGCGACCTGGGTCCCGGGTACGTCAGCGCATTCCTGGCAGGCCGTCGCTGCCGGGGGGACGAGCATCGGCGACAAGGGCATGATCAACGCGGCCAAGACGCTGGCGTTCACACTCTACGACCTCTTCACGACGCCATCGCTGATCGAC
>CALHIO010000180.1 GCA_938030915.1 uncultured Gemmatimonadota bacterium | reverse complement strand
AGCTCCGCGCCCAGCTCCATGCCAGCCTGCGGCGTCGGGTTGCTGCACGCAGCCGCGCCGAAGATCAGTATCGGCAGCAGCGCTTTTCCAGCAGTCGGAAATCGTACCATCATGCCTGTGTGGGTAGTGGAATCGACTCGTCGATCAACATGATCGGGATATCGTCCCTTACCGGATAAAGAACGTCACCATCTTCTCTGATGAGCCCCTCGGTGACCGCCACGGTGACGACCTCGCCACCGCGATTGGACATCGAGCCCGCGACAATCGACGCGTTGACCGCCTCGAGAACCGACTCGTCCGCAACACGAAGCGGCTGCTTCGTTTCTGGACACACGAGAATGTCGAGGAGATTGTGGTCGATCACGCTGTGAACTCCGAGCTTTCCTGGAACAAGTCGCCGTTTGCGACTCTACCAGTTTCGTCGGGTCCGGGGAGGCCTGACCCTCACATCCGAAACCTTCCGAATGCGCGTTAAGTTACACCCGTTTCGGGCTGAAAGGGAGCCTACATATGGTACTTCGTGAACTTTTTCACAAGCCTGAACGAGCCAATAGCCGCGCCATTTTCTGGCTTCTGACCCTCTGTGTCGGAGCCGCTTCCTGCGGTGACGCGGCCGCCGATCCCTCCGGCGATCGTCTCTCGTCGGAAACAGTTGTCTCCAATGCTGCGTCGGCCCGGGAAACATCTGATCTCGGCCCGCTCCCTCCCGCAGGTTATGCGTGGGTGATCTTCGGAGCCGACACCGTTGTCGCGGAAGTCGCGGCGACCGCCGACGAACGCGCCCAGGGACTCATGTATCGCGAGCAGGTACCGGATGGGACCGGCATGCTGTTCGTCTTCCAGGACAGCCAGCCACGCTCCTTCTGGATGGCCAACACGTACGTCCCGCTCGACATCGCATACATGGATCCGTCCTACCGCATCGTGGACATCATCGCGATGGAACCGCTCGTCACGGACTCGTACCCGAGCGACGCACCGGCGATGTTCGCACTCGAGGTCCGTCAGGGCTGGTTCGGAGAGCAGGGCATCGGCGTCGGCGCCCAGGCGAACATCGTCTTCGGGGTGCAGGGCCGCTGACGGATGTGGGGGCGTCGGAGGTCGCCCGAGTCCGATGCTCCGATTGACGACCGTCTCTAGCTGACGGCTCCCTTCAGGACCTCGAAGAGCACCCCCATGTCCACATCGTCGTTGTAGACGTTCGGCGAGAGTCGAAGTGCGCTCCCCCGCACCGAGGCCGACACGTTCCGCTCGGCCAGCGAGGACTTGAGCGCGACCAGATCGATCCCCTCGGGCATCCGAAGGCCGAAGAGGTGACTCCCGCGCCAGGCGTCATCCTCCACCGAGTAACCGAGCTCCGCCGAGTCACGCAGGAAGTCCGCCGTCAGCGTGCGGCAGTACTCCTGGATACGCTCGGGCGTCCATTCGAGGATCAGCTCGAGGCTGGCCCTCGCGATCGGGGCGAGGAAGAAGCTCGAGCGCTCGGCCATGTCGTAGCGTACCGCCCCCGGGATGTACTCGTCCTGATAGTCGACGAGGTGCTGGAAGTCCCGACTGTTCTTCCGGGCAATCCACGTCTCCTCGATCGGGACGCCGTCGTCGAATCGTTCGGAGAACCACGTGAACGCCAGCGAGTACGGCCCAAGCAACCACTTGTACGCCGCGCACACGACCACATCCGGCTGGACCGCAGCGACGTCGAACGGGAGAGCCCCGGCGGACTGGGTCGCGTCGATAAACAGTGCGGCTCCCACGTCCCGGCAACGCGCGCCGATCGCCTCCAGGTTGAAGAGCGTGCCATCAGTCCAATGAACGTGCGGCACGGACACGATCGCCGTCTTCGAATCGATCGCATCGAGCAGGTGTTCGTTCCAGCGCTGCCCCCTGCCTTGCCCAGCCCCGGGGTCGACGGCACGCAGATCGGCTCCGCACTCCGCGGCCAGCCGATGCCAGGCGTAGACATTCCCGGGAAACTGCTCGTGCGTGAGCACGATGTTCTGACCCGACGAAACCGGCAGGTTCTTGGCCGCCGTGGCCACGGCGTACGAGACACCCGGCTGGATCGCGACACGCGCAGGATCGGACGCGGTGATGAGTCGAGCGTAAAGCGTTCGAAGCTCATCCGTGTCCCAGAACGAATCGGGTGGGACGATCCGCGTCGGAACGGCTTTCTTGCGGATGGCCGCGAATCCTGCCTCTTCGGCGGCCCGGGGCAGCGGTCCCATGTAAGCACAGTTCAGGTAGTGGTCCTCACGCCCGAGCTGAAACGCATCGCGCTGGCACACCAAAGGGTCGCTCACTCGTCCTCCTTCTTGGATCGCGCGTAGAGCGCCGCATACATGATCAGCCAGAAGAAGCCGACCGTGATCATCACGAGAATGCCGATCTCCCAGATCTTCATCGATCAGCCCACCTCCTCCCCATCGCACGGGGGGTACAGTCCTAGCGTCTCGACCTCACGCATCACCTGGTCGTACACGCTCCCGGTCTCGGTCGAATCCGCGTTCTCCGTCCACGGGCCGCATCGCTCGCCATCGCGAAAGCTGCCCATGTAGCGAACTCGTCCATTCGGATGGTACACGACAAGCTCGCCGTCGAAGACGCCGTCACGAAGCCCCCCCTCGAGTTCCACCATATCCGACGGCTCCTCGAAGTATCTCACGATCGGTCCGGAGAACGGCTCAAGCGTCTCCGGAACCACGTACAGGCTGTCCACGACATCCAGAGCAGCGAGGTCAGTCCGCTCATGCCCGGAGCAGGCGGCGGCTGAAAGGAACGCGGAGAGCAGAAGTACGCGAATCATGGGAATAAGAAAGGGACGGGGAAGTGATTTATGCGTCTCCCCCGTCCCTCTTGTTCCCAACGATGCGCGGCGGTGTCCGTTTCTGCCCCGTCCGGCCGATGAGGACTACCGCGTTCCGATCGAGGTCAGCCGACGGCTTCTGCCCCGCGATCCCAGAGCATGCCGTACACCATCCCGACCACGGCCCAACCGCCCAGCAGCAAGACAGCACTTGCTGCAGCTGCGGCCAGCCCCCGCTGTCCGTTCAAGAGATAGAACACGTCGACGAGAAGGATTTGTGAGATCGCCACGGTGATCGCTCCCTTCATGGCGTGGCCCATTTCCTGAACCACCCAGTCGTACAAAAGCATCAACAGAATGCTCACCACGATGAGAGAGGCCGCGGGCGGCACCAATGGACCCGAGGGCGCGTCATTGGCCGCGATCGGACCAAAGAAGTACGTCAGGCCGAGGTAGTTCACGACGATTCCCGTCACTACTGCCGCAAGAATCGGCTTCATGCGTTCGCTCATTACCAGACTCCTGGTCGAGGGGCAGCGAACGAGCTGCCCGGATAGGCAGCCGGACGGAGTGTGTTCTCGATTTATCGCGCGCGCAGCTTGTTCGCAACCAGAAGCAGCCTAAGCGGGTGTCACCCGCGCGGGAGAAGCCCAACCGTTACGGCGCCCAACGGCCGCGTTCTTGTCACGACGATCAGATGCATGTCGCCTGCGTCGAGATGGTCTCGCTGTGGCGCCGACAGCTCGATGCTGACCCGACCCTCCACCTGACCCGAGCGCAGGATGAGGTGCGCGACCTGCCAGCCCCCATCCTCATGCGGGTAGCGAAGCGCGACACCCCGTGCCTGCGATGCATCCACACCCACCAACTCGACGTGGAGCGACAGTCGATTCATGACGGGATCGAAGAGGACGTCACCCTCAACCGAGACTCCGGCGACAGGGGCGTCGATCAGCCCGGGCGGCACCCCGGCTTCGAGAACCAGGTCCTCAACGGGCGGGGCGAGCCGATCCTCCAGAGGAGGGGTTGTCGCAGGAATCCGCCGGTGGTCGGTCGCCTGCTCGAAGGCGTACGCCAGCGAGACCAGGCGGGCGTCTTCGAGCGTCCTCGCCATCAACTCCATGCCGATCGGGACACCCGACGTGAACCCGACCGGGACACTGATGGAGGGCAGGCCCGTGTTGGCGCCGAGGCTGCAGCTCGATCCCCGCTGGGGGTCACCGATCACGGACGGGATCGTGCGCACGGTCGGGAAGACCAGGGCATCGAGAGAGTGCCGATTCAGGGTCGCTTCCACGGCCTCACGGAGTGGGGCCCGTTTTGCGAGCGCCGCCCGGTACTCGTCGGAGTACCGCTCTTCGGACTCGTTGCGGGTGCGCATCCTCGGCACGAGCGCCTCGTGGACCAGACCCGACTCGAGGATCTCCCCCAGCGAAGTCACCGGGGCATCCGGCGTCTGCGCGAAGTAGTCGATCAGATCCCACTTCGTCTCGTACCCGATCACGCCCGAGCCGGCGATAAGAGAATCAAGATCCGGGATCTCCACCGTCACGGTGTCGGCGCCCAGGCCGACCATCTCTTCGATGGCGGCGCGGACGAGTCGAGCGGCAGCGGCCTCCTCCGGTGCCTCTCCGAAATACGCTTCCAGAATGCCGATGCGGGCACCGCGCAGGGCGTCCTCATCGAGCGAATCCACGAAACGAGGCACCTCGCGGCCCGTCAGGATCGCCGTTGCGGGATCGTTCGGATCGGCCCCCACCGTCGCGTCGAGCGAGATCGCGAGATCGCGGACCGTCCGAGCGAGCGGACCACCGACATCCTGCGTGGCCGCAAGCGGAATGATCCCGTCGATACTCGACAGGCCCTTGGTCGGTCGCAGACCGACGAGATCGTTCTGAGCGGCAGGAATCCGGATCGACCCGCACGTATCACTCCCCCACCCGACGGCGGCGAAGCTCGCAGCGATCGCCGCGCCGGTCCCGCCACTCGAGCCGCCGGGATTCCTGGACAGGTCGTACGGGTTCCGGGTCTGCCCACCCATCGACGAGATCGTGGTGATCCCCGAGGCGAGCTCGTGCATGTTCGCTTTTCCGAGGATGATCGCACCCGCGTCTCGCAGCCTGGCGACCTGAAAGGCGTCATCCGGCGCGTAGTTGTTCGCGAGGGCGAGCGTGCCGGCCGCGGTCGGCATCTCAGGCGTGTCGTAGTTGTCCTTCAGGATGATCGGGATCCCATGCAACGGGCCGCGAGGGCCCCGCTCGGCGCGCTCACGATCGAGGGCTTCCGCGTCGGAGAGCGCATCGGGATTGAGCCACACCATCGCGTTGATCACGGGCCCCTGCTGATCGTACGCCGCGATGCGGTCGAGGTAGGCCTGCGTGATGGCGACGGCCGCCGCCTCGCCCGAGACCATCATCTCCTGGAGTTCGACGATCGAGCGTTCCGCAACGGTGACCTGCGCATGGGCGGGCGCCACGAAGAGACCGAGGGCGATCATCGTGAGCGCGGCCAGATCGAGACGCGTCACTCGAACTCCACCTTCGTGAAGAGGAGGTTCAGGACGCGCCCGTTGTCGATGCGAAAGGTGCCATCATCCTCGAACGTCACCATCCCGAAGAAGCCGGGCCCCTCGAACGTCATCTCCTCCGCCATCGGCTCGAGCTCGAATGTGCCGTGGCGACGATGTGCGCCCATCAGCGTACCGTCCTCGACGTAGAGGGTGTAGATGGTCTGCAGCTCGGCGCTGTAGTACGTCCCCGCGAGGAATTCGAGCTGTTCGGCCGAGGGTGACCAGGCGGTGGGTTCTTCCTCCTCTTCGTCGTCGTCCTCCGTCGGATCCTGCTGCGTCGGAGCCGGATCGAGACGATCTCCGAAGAAGATGTCGAGAAGCTCGGCCGAGATCCGGCCACCGATGTTCGATCGGTTACTGAGGGTAATCACCCCACCATCCAGCTCCGGGAAATAGGTGAAGCTCGTACGGAAACCCGCGCTCGAACCCGTGTGCCGGATAGCCCGTTCCCCGCGGAGCTCTCCGACATTGATCCCGAAGGCGTAGGAGAGTTCTTCCCCATCATTCAGGACGCCCTGTTCCTGCATCTGTTCGATCACCGCCGGGCCGCCCACCGCGGCGGTCGCGTAATTGTTCATCCAGAGCGCGAGGTCGTCGACGGTCGAGTACATCCCACCTGCCCCGTAGAGGCTGCTGTTGTCGAAAACGCGCACGAACCCCTCGTCGTCGGGCGCATACGACTCTGCCACGCCCGGAATCGACTGGCCGAGCTTCGACATGATCGTCGTATGGTGCATCCCGACCGGCCCGAAGACCCGCTCTTCCATGAATTGGGGAAACGGCATACCCGACGCGCGCGCCACGATGTCGGCCAGCATCATATACGCGGTATTGCAGTACAGGTACTGGTCGCCCGGCGTGAAGTTGAGCTCGTGCATGTGCTCGGTGAGCCGTAGCGCGTCGGCCTGCTGAACGGCGTCACCGTTCTGGCGGCCCGCGATCCCCTCCGAGGTGTAGATCTCCCGGAGCCCGCTCATGTGGTGGACCATGTGCCGGATCGTGATCACGTCCCCGAAGTCAGGGACCTCCGGTAGATGCGTCCGGATATCGTCATCGAGCGAGAGTGCGCCTTCGTCGGCCAGAAGGGCGATCGCGAAGGCGGTGAACTGCTTCGCGACCGAACCGATGTCGAGGACGGTCTCCCGACCGAGCGGGATCCCGTGCTCGAGGTTGGCCAGCCCGTAGCCTTCGGCGAAAACGACCTTGCCTCCGCGCACGACCGCGAGGACCGCCCCGGGCTCCCCGTAGTAGTCGGCCATCAGCTCATCGACCGCCGCGCGCTCGTCGAGGGTGGTGACCTGCGCGTGCGTGGCGTGTGGGGTGAGCGCCAGCGCGGTGAGGAGTGCGGCCGTTTGGAGGGCGTGACGGCGCAGCACTGCGGTCGAGAGGGGGCCGGTCATGGGCTCCTGCCTGATTCGGGTGGACCGACCCCGAGAATGGGATCCAGCCGGGTGAGCGGCCAGACCCCATTCGGGTCAGGTGATCAGAGCCAGTTGATGCTGGTGAGGGTCCTCGCGGCGTTACTCTGCTCCCCAGCTGACGAACGCGCCACCGCTCACGGTGGACTGGGCGGAGCCGTCACGTCTGAATTATTGAGAAAACAGGAGCGGGGCGAGACAGGCACCCGCACCGCAAGGCGCCACCTCGATCCACACGAGTCTGTGCACCCGACCCGCACTAAACCCTCAGAACGGAGAAACGCGGAGCCTGCCGACCATCAGACCTTCGGGATGTCTCATCGTGGTGACGTGCACGCTCAACTGCCCCTGATCGAGGGATCTCCTCACGGCCGGGGTAAGCGTGACCCCGCCCACCAGCTCGGCGGGCCCGACCTCCTCCAGCATGTGCACCATCCGAACGCTGCCGTTGCGTCGAGGTAACCGCAGCGTCACGTCGATGACCGAATCGTCGATAAGCACGGGAAGCGGCCACCGGTAATCCAGGCGGTTCAGCGCCGGGCGCAGAGTGAAGCTGACCTCACCCACCGCAGCCACCTGCTGACCACCCGCCGGGTCGAGATGCACAGCGACCGGACCCGGCATCTCACCGCCGCGAAGAGGAGGAACGCTCCAGGGAGTCTCTCTTGGGGCCCAGCGCTGCTCGAAGGCGTACGCCAGCCCAACCAGAATCTCGTCGGCACCCTCTCGGGCCAGTAACTCCATCCCGACCGGCAACCCATCCTCCGTAAAGCCCACCGGGATATTGATAGCTGGCCAGCCAGAATTCGAGCTCAGTCCGCACGTCGATCCTCGCTGAAACTCTCCGATCAAGGCTGGGACCCTTCGAACCGACGGATACGCGAGGACGTCCACCTCCAGCGTGCTGAACACCGAATCGAGCGCAGTCCGCAGACGCTCCCTCCGGGCCAGGGCGTCGTCGTACTCACGGGAGAGGTCCCTCCCCGCCTCCTCACGAGCGCTCAGTTGGCGTGCCAGCGAAGGAGACACGAGCTCCGTCGCGATGAGATCCCGGAGCGTACGGACGGGCCCCCCACCGGAGGTGGCGAGATAGGCGTTCAGGTCATCGCGAAACTCTAGGTCGATCATGGAAGTTCCGCGCACGAGAGAGACGAGATCGGGGATCACCACGGGCACCGTGTCGGCCCCCATTTCGGTCAGGCTCGCGAGCGCCAGGCGGGTGAGCGATGCCGGCTCCACTTCATCCGGATGCTCCACGTACGGAGGTTCAGCCTCGAGCTCGGACAGATCCAGCGACGTGACACCTTCTCCCGCGTTGAGCAGGCGCTCCAGGATGCTCACCTGGACCCACTCGGAAGAGATGTCCTCTTCCGACCCATGGAAGAACTCATTCAGCACACCGACCCGTACTCCCTGAAATGCGTCGGAACTCAACGCACTTCGAAAACCCGACGTCGCGCCTTCGGAGGGGGGCAGCGAGAGATCAAGGGCAAGCGCAAGATCGGTGACCGTCCGCGCCATCGGAGCCACGACGTCATGGGATCGCGACAGGGGAAGTACCCCCGCCATGGAGGTGAGACCACGTGTTGGTCGCAGCGCGAAGAGGGCATTGTGCGCCGCAGGAATACGGATCGAGCCACAGGTATCCGTGCCCCAACCAATCGCAGCAAAGCTCGAGGCAACGGCAACGGCGGTACCTCCACTGGAGCCGCCCGGAGTCCGCGTCGGGTCGTATGGATTGTGCGTCTGCCCCGCGACGGAGGAGACCGTCGTCACCCCGGACGCCAGCTCGTGCATGTTGGCCTTCGCGAGGATCAGCGCTCCGGCTTGCCGCAGCTGACGCACGAGTGCGGCATCGCTCGACGGAATATTCCGAATCAGAGCAAGCGACCCGGCGCTCGTCGGGAGCCCGGCGACATCCACATTGTCCTTTACGATCACCGGGATACCGTGCAGGGCGCTTCGCACGATGCCCCTCGCGCGTTCCTCGTCGGCCGTGGCGGCGTCGTCCAGGACCATCGGGTTGATCGTCACAATGGAGTTCAGACTCGGCCCGGCTCGATCGTATGCCGCGATGCGGCGTAGATAGGCGCGCGTCAGCTGCACCGACGTTGTCGACCCGGACTCCAACGCCGCCTGGAGTTCCTCGAGGGAGGCATCGACGACCTCGACCTGAGCTTGAACGTCCCCGGCGACCGCACACAGCAGGAGGGGGACGATGAGTCGCACACTCACATGGGTTCGACTCTTACAGGCCCAACCAGTAGTTCACCTTCACGATGAACCGGTTCTCGGAAGGAGCACTCCAGAGACCGGCGAAATCCCGGTCGAAATTGAAGTCGCCGCGCTGGCTGCTGCCGTACTGATTGCGCTGCCATACGAAGAAGATCGTCGAGCCTGGCCGGTACTCCCAACGCAGGACTGCGTTGCCGACGAGTGAACGAACGTTGAAATCTCGATCCCGGAATGAGTAATCCGCCTCGCCGTCGCCATCGAAGTCGATGTTCTGGTACGTGGTCCCGCTCTCGCTCACGGTCTCGCAGATCGAGCTACTGCAGAGGACACCCGATGGCTGCTCGTCCGTCGAGCCTGGAGTGAACGTCGTAAAGTCGAACGTCTGCGACTCGGTGAGCTGCTTGTACGCGACGTAGTCCCCGGAAGAGAGCAGCGGCTGCATGAAGAGCTCGAGCGTGAGCGTCGGGCTGAACGTCCAGTTCAACCGAGTCTCCATGGACACCGTGTTGCGGTCCAGGTCGGAGAAGATGTAACGGGAACCGAACGTCGGATCGTACGGGAGGGTGCTCGTGGCGGTGACGTACTGGTTTCCGGACTTCGACACCTCATAACTCGGATTGAACGAGAGCGAGAGGTTATCGGAGGGACGCACATTGAAGTTGGCGCGGATCTGACGGCGACCGCCGCGGCCGATCCGGTCGTCGCTATGATCGTAGTCGAGTCCGAAGCTGACC